>NZ_JBHVST010000172.1:0-14164 GCF_042885015.1 Streptomyces sp. NPDC058086
CTGACAACATGGCCCGCTGCTCTTCCAACTCACCCATGTCAGACCAACGAATCACCGGGCGGAAAGCCACGGGTTAAAGATCTGCACGCCCTTAGTCGCCCTTGGCCCGCTGGTCCTTGCGCGGCCCCGAGGCGAACACGTCAGCCACGTAAAACGCCAACGTCGCCCGGACAAGGCTCACTTCATGTGCGTCCACACACCCAACATGCTCGTGATCAGGACTCATAGGAAGACCTAACGGAGTCCTATTAGGAGAGTGTCAGGTCCGTCGTAATGGTTTCCCAGAGGGCGTCGAACCACTTCTGCGATTGGTCGACGAAAGCCGCGTCCCGCATGCCCGCCCGACGCTCGAAGGAGAAGAGAAGGGACGCGGCGCCGAGGGTGTCGTACATCTCCAGGGTCTGGCTCTCCACCTCCTCCTCCCGCTTGGTGAGCATGTAGTACGCCGTCAGGGCCTCCGTCCCGTTGAGGAGGTACAGCTTCACGGGAGGGGTGAAGGGCAGCGCGCGGAAGGACACCCGGACGTCGATGCCGTGCGACGAACGCAGCGTCAGCAGATTGTGACGCAGGACCTGCCCTTGGCCGTTGCGCTGCTCGAGCCAGCGCTGGTGGACCGGGTCGTTGTCGGGGATCTTCACAGATGTGTCCCCGGGGCTCTTCACAGAGATCGGGAACGCCAGGTTGATCTCTCGGGAGGGCAGCAGGATCCGCACGTCGATCGACCGGGGGCGGATGCGGCCCTCGTGGATCAGCCGCACCGGTTCACCCAGCGCCAGCATCAGCGTCTCCGCGGTCAGACAGGCCGCGTCCACGCGGACTTCCGGCGCCGAGAACGCCTCCGCGAGCCTCGGTGGCAGCACGACCATCGTCGGCTGTGGCACGTCCGCAAGGCGCAGGGGCGACGTTGTGGCGAGCGAGGTATCCGGTGGCGGCGGTGCCCCCCGTCTGGCTGTGGCTGCGCTGTCATCTCCCGCGGGTAGCGTGGCGGGTGCGGGGAGATCGCTCAGGAGCTCAAAGGTGCTGCGGCGCTGATGCCTTCCGGACCGCAAGAATGTGTCGTCGGGCTCAATGCCTTCCACCGGGGAGGTGGCCGCAACCGAGTCCCGGCCGGCCGCGAGCACTCTTTCCGCGTCATCCGTCGACGACGCACGGCGGGCAGTGGCTCGGGCGCGTTCCAGAGTGCGCCAACGGTCCCTCCAGGCCTGGAGTTCGGGGTCACGCCGTTCGGGCGGTTTCACCTCTTCGCCGTCGTCATAGGAGAGCAGGACGCGCACCAGCCACAGCAGTCGGTCCAGGGAGGCCGGGCCCCGCCGTCCGGCGAACACCTCGCTCACGGAGGCCTTCGACATCGCATGCCGTTCGCCGCACACCTTCTTTCCGCGCACGAGGATGCGGTCGTAGGAGGGGGCTCCACGATCCCGCTTCAGCTCAGTGAACGCCGCAGCCAGCTCCTGCAGCGTTGCCGCGTAACTGCCTCCACCGTTCCCGCCATTGGCTGCCACGTCGTCCCCCCGGTGCGTGCTTGTGGGCAGCAGAGTAGACCCACCTGACCGGAACGGCACTGAACATAGCGAAACGACCCGGAACACGACGGTGATGTGTTCGGTGGTGGGCGGTCCTGATCGGCCTAGGACTCAGCTTGTTCGATTGATGCAGGTCAGCGGCATGTTTGGGGTGATGGTGCTGGCATGACCCAGATGACACCGCCGCCGGCGCAGCCCGGCCGGAGCGGCTCTGAAACGGAGCCGCCGTTTCTGTCCCTGCACACCACCGTCGTTCTGCTCACCGCGCTCGTGCTCGGGCTGATCGTCGGCGGCCTCACCGCGCTGACGGATGTCCCCCCCGCGGGCGCTGTGCTGGCTGGGCTGACCGCGGCCGGCTCTACGGTGCCGGTGCTGCGCTCGCTGATTGGCCAGCCTCGTGAGCGCTCCGGCCCATGAGCCCGCGATGCCGAGCACCAGGCCGCCGCCGTCGAGGGTGGCCACTGAGACGAGTCACCCTATTGAGCAGACTTGTTGGACACGCGAGACCCCCTCCCGGCCAGGGCTCTAACCTCGGGCATTCACGGTCGCGGGTGTCCGCAGACCGCTCCGTGAAGCCGAGGAGCCTGCGACCTGCGGTGACGCAGTCTCACCCTCGACCTGCTGGCCTGGATGCCGATGCTCGCCCTGACCAGCCACGCCCGCCGCTGGGAACCCAAGCGCCTGCGACTGCGGCTGTTCTCCGCCGCCGCCCAGCTCGTCACCACCGGCCGTCGCCGCTGGCTCCGCCTCGCCCGCACCTGGCCCTGGGTTCCCGACCAGCCCACGCAACGGAGATCGTTACGGGACAGCGCTTAGCTCCAACACCAGGACCTCGCCGCCGACCTGCAGCCTGCACTCCACCATCGCCGACGCCAGCGGCAAGACCCTCTTGGCCGTCCACCCGCGGGCTGTTGGCCGCGGCGCCCGCATCGTCGACGACAGGCACTGGGACGGGCTGCCCAAAGGCAACAACCGACGCGTCACCACCGGCGATGTGATGCCCCAGCCCCGCCACCGGGACGCTTTGGATGAGGAGGCTGGACCGTTCAAGGCCCTGCTGAACCGGTCGGCCGCAAGCCGCATCGAGGTCAGCCGGCGTCCGTTGTCGGTCTATGAGGAGCTGACCGGCACCCGCCTCTTCACCACCAATTCAACGCCGAAGGAAGCCCGTTGAGTCAGCTGGTCACCGCCCGCATCCGCGGCACGGCCGCCAAGCTCGGCCTGCCCCACCTGGCCGAGATCCTGAACCAGTACGTCGAGCGGGCCGAGGAGGGCAAGCTCGGCTACCTCGACTTCCTTGACCTGGTCCTGGCTGAAGAGCTTGCGGTCCGCGATGACCGGCGTTTCCGGCAGGGTCTGCGGCTGTCGAAGCTGCCGCACCACAAGACGCTGGACGACTACGACTTCTCCTTCCAGCCCGAACTCGACCCGCGCAAGGTCAAAGACCTGGCCACCCGCTGGGGCCAGGTCTTCGGCGACGGGGTCCTCGCCACCGCGATCCTCGACCGCCTCCTGCACCACTGCGACGTCATCGCGATCAACGGCCCCGGCTATCGGCTCAAGAACCGACTCGCCGCCATCGAGCGCGAGACCGACGTTGCGTGAGAGCTGAACACGTTTATCTCTGTACTCGGCTGAGCACTTCAGGGAGTACGCGGACGCTCCGGACGGCCAAGCCTTTCCAGCCATCTCATGGCGAACCGCTGACAGCCATACCCAGAGCCCCTGGGTCCCGCTGATCTTACGAGTGACCAGTTCGAACCACGATCAAGAAAGTCGGGCATACCGTAGATCCGCTCTCGCCGCGGCGCAAGCCGGGCAAGCTCCACGCCGACAAGGGATACGACTACGACCACCTGCGGCGATGGTTACGGCAGCGCGAAGCAGAACGGGCCGCTCCGCCCTGGCCAGCGAGCCCACCGTTGCTCAAGGCAAGGCTGTCCTGGCAGCCAACTGTTGTTCCTTTCCACGGCACTGCTGGCAGCCCCAGGCTTCATTGGTCACGCGATCGGCTGGATCCTGCTGGAAACAACGCTGGGCCCGACCGCATACTTCCTGTTCGCGTACCCCGAGGGGGAAGGCCCCCAAGTGCGGGACGCCGTACTGCGGCACACGACGGCGACCGCCTGCCGATCTTGCCTGGGCGTACGACTTTCCGACCCGTCAGGTGTCACCCTTCGCAAGCCTCGCATTTTACAACGAGCACGTGGACTTCTACCTCGACGGGCGGCTGCTTAACCGCCCCGCCCCCATCATCAGAGTCATCCGGGAAAGGGAACACCCTATGTGAACTGCGTGAACGCCAGCAGACGCACACCGTGTGGGGGAAACCCATGTCACCCGAATGGCCTACTTATCAGGGCATTCCATCGGATTAGGCCCTTAGGGTGACGGATAGGCGTGCAGTCAGTACACGCCCATCAGTCACCCGCTTTCAGGAACGGGTGCTTGCTGCCCGGCGCGGTTGCGCCGGGCCGGACAAGGAGCAGGCAGTGAACAAGGCACTCGCAGGAACGTTGGCCGTCATAGCCGTCAGCGGTGTCGCCCTGACCACGGCCCCCACGACAGCCGCAGAAGGCTCGAACAGCCAGCCCACAAAGACGCAAGTTTTCTCCACCGTACTCAGCCCGGTCCCGACCAACCACGTCACCGGTTCCGGCACCGCCCGCGTCCAGCTCACCGGCAACCAGGCCACCGTCACTGTCATGGTCTCCGGACTCCTCGCCGGCGTCCCGCACGCTGCGCACATCCACATCGACGGGCAAGGCCGATGCCCCATCGCTTCGGAAGCCACCCTGCTCAACGGACATCGGGCGCTCAGTACCGCCGACGGCGGAAAGGCATACGGCAAAGTCGGCGCCTCGCTCACCACACGCGGCGACGTCGGCCCCAAGAGTGAGGTGGCCGTTACCCGCTTCCCCACCGGCTCCGCCTACACCTACAAGCGAACCTTCAAGGTCACTGCCGATGCGGCCGCCAGCATCCGCCGCGGCAACGCCGTCGTCGTCGTCCACGGCATTGACTACAACGGCAGCGGAAAGTTCACCAACGTACTCGGCCCGAGTGAACTCGATCCCAAGCTTCCTCAGACCGCGACCGCCCCCGCACTCTGCGGCGCTCTGCGGGCCACGCCCAGTTGAGCCACCGACCTGGGTGACAGCTCGCCGTACAGACGGCGACGCCGTGGAGACGGTTGACGGCGCCGTGCTTGCCGCCATGGCCATCGGTGGCCTCGCCCGTCCCTCCGGGCCAGGCCACCGCATCACAGTCTGACCCCACATCTCAATCAGGCGGCGCCCAATATGCGCCGCTACGCTGCGGGCTCCGCTCCTGCACCCGACGGTTCGACCCCAAGTCCTAGACCGGCAGATCACCAATGGCGTAGTTCACAAGATCAAGGTGTGCCGGGCCTGGGCGAGGGTTGATCCCCTCCGACTGGCGTTCGTACGCCCGGCATCGGGTTCTCGACCTGCACCGTGGGGTCGTCGAACGGCTCGGCGAAGAACAGCAGGTGGTAGGCGTCGACGAGATCCAGACCGCGCCAAAGCGAGCCTCGATCTCGTCGACGCCGATCGGGTCGGGCAGCACCTCTCGCAGCGCCTCGACGTCCACGGCGTACCGCTCGTCGAGCGCCGCGGCCTCCGCGGCACGCCCTTGACCTCAACAGGTTCAAGCAGGTGGTGGCGAGAGCGAAAGAGGCGTGGACTGATGGCGAACTCGGCCAGCATCGACCTTCCGGTGACAGACCGTCACCGGCGCACAGAAGCACGATCGGCTTCACGGAAATCTTGGAAGAGCCCGTGGTGGCGCCAGGCGCCGAACAGTTCGGCCTGCCCCTCGGGCACGCTCTTTGGGGTTCAGCCGTTTCACCCGGCGCACGATCAGCCGGGCGGTGGCGTGGTACGCCTTCCCGATCGAGCTGCGCCTGCGCAACGAGCCGCCAAGGCCGAGTTCTCCCAGCACGGGATCGCTTCAACCACGACGTCCCGGTGCGGCCGGCCCGGTAGGGGGATGTGGTGCGTTTGGCGACTACGCGGCGCCGCTGTGTCGGCGGCAGTAACGGTCGAAGTCACCCATCCTGGGGCTACCGTCCGCGGACGGCGGCGCCCTGAGAGACGAAACTCCGCGCGCGCTGAGGGACACTGGCGGCCTTCAGCGCACGGTATCTCCCGCTCGCCACGAGTTGGAACTTGACACCCTCCCGACTTTCGGGGTGTTCGTAGCCGTCGGGGAGGAACCGCCGGTAGTGCTCGCTGGCGCGTTCGAAGAACTGCGGGCGCTCGGAACGGGAGAGACATCCCTCGAGATTGAGAAGGAAGAGGTAGTGACGAATCATACGAGTGAAGAGAAAGGGAGCCACAACGTCCAGGGCGTCGCGCTCCTCGAGCAAGTCGGAGCTCTCTTCGTACCGGCCGAAGACGTCGAAGTGGGTGCCGTCCGGTGAGCCTGCGGGGTGTTGAGTGTGCCGACGACGGATCTGGACGCAGTTCCATTTCAGGACGGCGACCCGGTCGGCGGCGAGCATGGCGCGGTGGACGACTGTGACCTCCTCGTGGAGACCGTCAGGGAACGCGAGTTCCTGCCGGATCCACAAGTCGCGGCGGATCAACCGGTCCCAGGAGTAGGCGGGAGCACCGAACAACTCGGGCTGGTCGATCGAGGCGAAGGGCTCACGTCCCTGCCGGGCAAGCAGCCCGGCGGCGGCACCGGGCCACGAGCGGCCGCGATGGAGGCGAGTGTGCCCGAAGAGAAGAACATCCGGCTCGTCTGCCGATTGCAGCTGATCGCCCATCGCCTGAAGCGTTTCACCCCCGATGATGTGATCGCTGTCCAGGAACAGCAGGTAGTCACCGGCGGCGCGCTCCGCCCCCGCGTTGCGTATCCGGCCGATGCTGACGACGCCCGTCAGCCGAACGACCGAGATCCGCCCATCGCGCCGAGCATAGTCATCCACCAAGTCCGCAGGGCATTCAGCAGACTGGTCCAGGACCGCGACAACCTCCACGTCCCGGAAGGACTGGTTCAGTATCGAATTCAGGCAGACCTCCAGCTGTCCCTGAAGGTCGTGCGCGGCGACTATGACACTGATCATCGGGGAACCGAGCATAGTGATCGAACATAGGTGGACAGCTCACAGCGGGACAAGTCCCTCGGGCACCCAGTGCACAGCAACATACAACTCGCTCACCTGAGACCTCGGAACCCTCACCTGCCCCACACACCTGGCGAAGCTCTGTTCTAAGAAGCTGTTGTCTTTTCGATCTTGAGGGGTGCGCGTCGAACGGGAGTCCCGATCGGGTGGTCGCGGGGCGCTGGGCGCATACGAACAGGGCCTCCTGAACAGCTCGTTGGTGTCGAATCACCGAGCAGCAGGAGGCCCTGGTGCAGCAGTCTTGCGTGCCGATGGCCGGGCAGTCCAGCGTGGTCACCTGGGAGTGTGACTGCCTGGCTCACCGGTTCGGAAACGCCGCCGACAACGTGACGCGGCAGCCTCGCTATCCGACGGACATGACGGACGGGGAGTGGGCCGTGGTCCGCCCGCTGCTGCCGGTGCCGGGCTGGATGCGTGGCCGGGGCGGCCGGCCGGAGGGGTACTGCCACCGAGCCATGCTCGATGCGATCCGGTATCTCGTGGACAACGGGATCAAGTGGCGGGCGATGCCCGTCGACTTCCCGCCGTGGGACCGCATCTACGCATTCTTCCGCCGCTGGCGCGACAACTGCCTGGTCAAGGAGTTCCACGACCGGTTGCGCGTGAGGGTCCGCGAGGAGCTGGGGCGGGACGCGCAGCCGACGGCCGCAGTGATCGACTCGCAGTCCGTCAAAGCGGACGCCGTGGTCGGTGCGGACAGCCGGGGCTTCGACGGCGGCAAGCTGATCAACGGCCGCAAGCGGCATGTCGTGGTGGACACGCTCGGCCTGCTGCTGGGCGTGATGGTCACCGCCGCGGACACCGGCGACCGCATCGCCGCCCAGGTGCTGCTCGGGCAGGTCGCCGACGCGCACCACCGGCTGGAACTGGTCTGGGCCGACGGCGGTTACACCGGCAGCCTCGTCGAGTACTGCCTGGCCAGGCTCGCGCTGGTCCTGGCGATCGTGAAACGCAGCGACGACATGCGCGGCTTCGTGGTGCTGCCCAAGCGGTGGATCGTCGAGCGCCTCTTCGCCCACCTGATGCGAAGCCGCCGTCTGGTGCGCGACTTCGAGCGGCGCACCACCAGCGCCGAGGCGATGGTCTATTGGTCGATGACCCTGCTCATGACACGCCGCCTTGCCCGGCCACACCCTGGGCAAGGGAGTTCGTCGGCAAGACACCACCACCCAGCGAAGTGGGCGACCACGACACTCTCCTGGCGAGCCTCCCCACGGCCTGCACGATGCTCGCCAACGCCTGCGACGCCTACGCCGACCACGTCGAAACCGCCAAACAACGTCTTCCCACGGAAAACAGCGGACTCGACGGTGACTTCCTGTGGCCCTGGGAACAGCCACGCTTCGGAGGCGACGGCCACGACGGCGGCCTGCATGACCTCATAGCCAGCGACACGCGCATCACCTCGCTCGGCAACATCCCTCACGCACTGGACAGCTCCCAGTCCCGAGTCAAGATGCCACAGCCGGACAACGGCGGCCTTTTTCCCAACCTCCCGCCGTTCCTCGGCCCCCTGATCCGCGTCCCGACGCTGGTACCGGCCGCTTACCGTCCCCTGCCCTCCAGCACTCCGCACATTCAGCCGGTCCTTCCGGCGATTCCTTCCGACCCGCGGTTCCCGCAGCTCACGCCCGGCCAGGGGCAGAACTTCCAGACCTGGCTCGACTCACTACGCAAGGGCGACATCTCCGGCGGCAAGCCGGCCGAGCAGGCCTACCAGAGGCGCGTGTCGGGCTTCCCGGAGTTCGAGGTACCAATCCCAGCAGGGATCAGTCCGTCCAACACGCTGATGGTGGACGGATTCCGCAACCTCGACGGGATGGCGGTCGAGGCAAAATACGTGAACAAGCCGAACCAACGGTGCTACCGCTCGCTGGAGGACCTCCGCAAGAACCACGCGACCGGCGACAGAGATTTCCTCTACAAGGATGACCGCCTGGAACTCCGCAAGTACGCGGCCGCGCTCAACGACCCACGTAACAGGGAGATGCGCGGTGTCGAGACGGTCACCAACAACCAGGATGCCGTCCAGTACTGGCGCATCATGATGGCGGCCTACGGCGTCAAAGGCCATGCCCGCTACGTTCCCTGACCAGCCCATCCCCAGGAAAGTACCGCTATGGAACCGGAAGAGATCGCGGAACTGCGCACCATGTTCGTCTTCACCCCACCGCGCGGGCAGAGCTGGGGCCTGACCTACGAGGGATTCGAGTCACGGCTGCGTGAGCGGAATCCGGATACATTCATCCGTATCGATGACGAAGGAGACGGCCCGGTCCGCGGATCATCGATGATCTTCGGGATCACTTTCGACGACGAGACCCTGGAAGGCTTTGCCAGCCTAAAACCCGAGGGCGTGTCCGTCCGGGAGTGCAACGCCCACCTTGCGGCCCGGGTCGCCCTGTGGCTCCGGAACAACGTGGCACCGGCTGACGTCCCCGTCATGTTCAACACGGACTGGGGAATCCAGGAAGGCATGGAACCCACCCTCGTCCCCGATGCCACTCGCCCACGGATCGTGGCGGCACTCGTGCAGCACGTCGAAGAGACCGGCGGCCTCGACTGACAGTCCCCCCCCAACACGGTGGCCGAACAGGGCGGGTCGCCCGGAGTGCCGCTGTAGCTGACCGGTAAGCGCGTGATTGTCAACTCAGAAGCATTGGTGGTGCTCTTGCTGCCACCCTGGCACCCGTCAGGATCAATCCCCCGGGAGCACCGCGATGACGAGCACGTCGCCGCTCACGTCCTCGCAGCAGCTGCGTGTGCAGTGGAAGACCATTGACAAGGCGCTGGCGCCCTACTCGACCGAGTCGCTGCTGCCGTTGCTGGAAGCGGCGTTGATGGCGCCGACCTGCTCCCGCTTCCATGACCATCTGCGACCACTGGTGGAACCACCTCGCCTACACGGGCAACTGCACGATCACCTCGAAGATCAAGTACAAGGCCGTTCTCAGCCTGTACCTGTGCGCCGCCGAGGGCATCGACCCGCAGAAGCTCATGTGCCCGACCGATGCCACGACGTATCTGGGCGAGGTCAAGACCGACGAACTGTCCCAGGAGTTCACGCACACCATCACGATCGCCGAGTGGCAGGACGGCGTCGATCCCATCGACATCCTCTTCGGCAGCTGGATCAAGTGCGCCCAGAAGTTCACCTCCGGCTTCGAGAGCGGCAGCTGGGGCGGCTGCGCCTGGGCGTCCCTGGACGTCGCGAGCCTCTTCGCGGGCAAGATCATCCGACCCATCGCGGAAGCGCTGCGCGCCGTGGACGCCGCGTTCGCCACCGGCATCGGAGTCCGGGACGCGTTCAAAGCGCTCAAGGCCATCGACGGCATAGACACGGCGGCGGTCGCCGCGATCGAGAGGGAGGTCGAACTCTATGAGGACCTGACGACCGCGTGCACCAGGAACAGTTTCCCTGGCGAGACCCAGGTCCTCATGGGGGACGGAAGCCACAAGGCGATCCGCGACATACGCCTCGGTGACCTGGTCCGCGCGACAGACCCGGAGACCGGCCGGCCGTCGGTCCGGCGGGTGACCGACACCCTGCGGCACAGCACCCGGCGGCTCGTCGACATCACGGTGGCCGACGGGAGACTGTCCAGCACGCCTGGCCACCGGTTCTTCGTCGAGGGCCGTGGCTGGACCCTGGTCTCCGCCCTGCACATGGGCGACAGCCTGCGCACGCCGGACGGGACGTTCCGCACCGTCACGGCCGTCAAGGACCGGGCCGGCCTGGCACCCCAGGACGTCTTCGACCTGACGGTCGACGGCATCCACACGTTCTACGTCAGCACCGAAGGCGCCCACCCGCAGAGCGTCCTCGTCCACAACTGCGAGGACATCGTCGCCGACGAGGACATCGAAGGGGCTCACACGATCAGCGAGCACGTGAACAAGACCGACGCCCAGATGGAGGCGAAGGCTCTCGACCCGAGGACCACAGGGGGTGTGGCCACCCGTTGGTTCAATACCGACATCGCCCGGGACGCCGTCAACAAGGCCATGACACAGTGGCTCGAGCACAGCCCGAAGCACCTGAAGGAGCTCACCGATTGGGAGACCGAGCAGGCGCAGAGGATGGGGCGCAAGCTGCCCACGAAGCTCAAGACGATCCGCTGGCAAGTCAGGGACATCGAGACCGGGGGCAAACCACTGGGCCACAAGTGGGTGAAGACCGGCGAAACTGCCCAGAAGAGCGAAGTCACGTCCAAGTGGGTCATCGTGCAGCTGAAGTACATCGGTAAGAAGGTCGCTCAGCACCGGCAGGGCAAGTGGGTCGTGTACACCTCCTATCTGGAGGGCTGACGATGGCACACGTGCCTGAGAGCGACGCCGAGGGAGACTTCCTCGAGGGCGTCTACACGACGGACATTGGGCTGACCTGGCTGGCCTCGCAATGGGAGGTGCTGGAGGAGTTCTACAGGAAGTACGTCCAGTCTCACTCTGACGAGGGCCCCGCCGTGGTGTGGCTCAAGATCGCGGAGTCGTCGGTCGACGAGTTCGACCGCTCGAAGGCCGTCCAGCTCGGTCAGGACGTCCAGCGGCTGCTGCGCTCTCCGCTGACGGACGAGACGATCCGCACGGTCTGGCTCGCCGCCACCCACGGGGTCTTCGATCCGGGGGAGTACGGCATGAGCGCCGGCGCTTGGCTGCAGAAGGCCGAAGAGGCATGGCTTGCCCGGGTGCGCCAGAACGATCCCGCGTTCGTCCCCCCGCCGCCGCGACCCGTGGTGGACGAGGAACTTCGGCGGGCCGTCCTCCAGGTGATCCGCCCGGTCGCGGAACAACTGAGCCTCGCAGTCGAGAACCCCCCGTTCGGCACTCCGGTGACCGGCCTCGTCCCCGCGCTGGAGCGGGTGGTCACCGAGTCGTGCGCGGATCTCGGCTACCGGCTGTTCCTGCGCGCCATGAAGGCGTACCACGTACCGGCCGACAGACCGGGTCTCGTCGCCCTCGGTGAGCGGTTCGACTACCCGGAATGGGTCGTACCTGAAGGGCTCAACGACCGGACCGACTGACGCCGTGACACAGGGGTGGGTGGACAGACACAAGTCCGCCCGCCCCTGTGGTCCGTCCTGGATCCGGCGCCCACGTGACACCCCGTTACCTTTCTCGTGGCCCCGCAACGGGGCGCCTGGCCCCCGGGTCCGGTATGGCTGTTTGCCCCCTGTCGCAGGCATGTCCTGGGGGGTGTTGCCGCCGGGCCTCGGGGCACCGCTTGACCGCTGACTGCCGTCCCCGGTCGCCGCCGCCCATGCCCAGCGACAGGCCACCGAGCAGGAGATCGCGGCCCTGCTGGAGGCCCTCCCTCTTTTCCACCTCCTGACGCCATTGCCCGGCATGGGCGTCAGGACCACGGCCGCCGTGATCGTCGCCATCGGCGACGGCAGCGGTTTCCGCACCGCCGGGCACCTCGCCTCCTACGCAGCAGCGCGCGGAACTGGTCGACGGCGGCCTGGTCCTCGGGGCTGAGGGCGCCGGGCGCGTGGCCGCAGCGGCGGAAGAGACGCTTCATCGGGTGGACTCCTGTGTGGGGCTGGTGTGGGCGGTGCCGTTGGCGGGCGTCTTGAGCACGCGCGGCAAGTGGAGGTGGAGGTGCTCGACTTCGACCTCGCGGCCTCGGTCACGGAGCGCGCGGGCAAGGATTTCGGTGAGGCCGCATGCACGGTGCCGGCCTCCTGCACAACCGATCGCAATGCGGCGGGGACCGGCAGGCAGGTCGGCGTAGTCGGCGAGGTTGGCGATGAGTTCGCGGGCGCCGGGGGTGTTCAGGACGACGTCTTGGACGCGGGGATCGAGGCCGTCCAGGTCGAGGATGTCGCGGGCGGCGGCCGGGTCGCGGAGCCGGTCGCGGACGTCCTCGATCCGGTCGGCGGCGGGCGGGACGGGGAAGCCGTCCGGACCGATGGGGAGGTGCAGATAGCCGAACGAGATCAGGAGGATCGGGCGCACGAAGGAGCCTCCAGGTACGTGGTGAGGACGGGAACGACGGAGCGCCGCGCCCGGCCGGGAAGGTCGGGCGCGGCGCTCGGGGGTGGTGCTACTGGGGGGTGGTGTCAGTGACCACGAGGAACTGGTCGCTACCGAGGTCCATCACGACCTGGGCGTTGGTGCCCCGGAGGCGCTGGGCGGCGGCGTACTCTTCCGCCGGCCATGAACCTCGGGGGGCTCCGGCGGGGAACCGCTCCAGAACGGTGCGGGGCTGCGCGGTGGTCGTGGACATCACGCGTCACCGCCCTTCACGCGCTCGTGGATCTCGATCAGCGTGCCGATGGTGTCGGGGCTTTCCGCCATGCCGACCCACTGCCCGAGGGCGGTGAAGACCGGCACGGCGTCGGTGTCGGCGTCAAACACCACGACGTAGTCGCCATACCTGTCGAGGACCATCTCCTGCAGTGCCCGCGCCGGTGCGGGGGCGAGGACCTCCAGGGCGTCGACGGTGAGCCGGGCAGGCTCCGCCGGGGTGTCGCTCTGGGTGAGGACGCCGGAGACGTGCAGCAGGTCGCCAGGCTGGGTCTCGGTGAGCAGCGCGTGCGCGATCCGGGCGTTGACGGTGGTGCAGGACCAGATCACGTCGTCCACGACGTCGTCGGTGGGCGAGACGACCAGCTGGAACCGGGCGGTGTACGGCACGGCGCCGGGTGTGGGGACGGAGTCGAGGAAGCCGTCGACGGTGAGGGGCTTGGTGTCCATCAGCTCGCTCTACCTTTCTGATCACGGGTTGGCCCCAGCCATTCGTAGGGTTGTGGCACCCAGGGGAGTGGGGTGTGGCTCTCAGCTCGGCTGCCGTCCATGGCTTCGGAGGCTTGGCCGCCCCGCTCCCCACGACGACTCGGCCGCCGATTGGGAAGTGCGAAGTAGTCGCTGCGTAGAGCAATGCCGGCGAGGTCGTCCGTGGTACGCAAAGCAGGAACGACTTCGGGAGCACGATGAGCCGGATATGGGCCGGAATCGACTGCGGCAAGACGCATCACCACTGCGTCGTGCTGGACACTGACGGGAAGACCCTGTTGTCGCGCAGGGTGGCCAACGACGAACCGCAGTTCCTCCAGCTGCTTGGTGACGTCCTCGACACCGCCAACGGCCGCGAGGTGATGTGGGCGCTGGACATGACCGGCGGCGAACCCGGGCTGCTGATCGCAGTCCTGATCAATCACCTGCAGGAGCTGCTGTATATCCCGGGCCGCATGGTGAACCGCGCGTCCGACGCCTACCGCGGTGAGGGCAAGACCGACGCCCGCGATGCCAGGATCATCGCTGACCAGGCACGCATGCGCCGCGACCTGCGGCCCATCCGTCCAGGCGACGAGGCCGCCATCGAGCTGGGCCTGCTTACCGGCCACCGCACCGATCTGGTTGCCGAGCGCACCCGCACCATCAACCGGCTCCGCTGGGCCTTCCCCTTGATCGTGGACACCTGGAGACTGGGATCTGAGGTTCCAGAGGAAGTAGCACCAGGTGGGAAGCAAGTACACGAAGCGGTACA
>NZ_JBHVST010000173.1:0-14135 GCF_042885015.1 Streptomyces sp. NPDC058086
TCCCCACCGCCACCGACTGACTGACCACACCGAGGCCGCACAGTGGCTCACGATTGAACCGTTCGAACTGGCCCCAAATTCAGCCGTTGCCGACAAACTTCCCTGAGGCGGGGCGCCGGCAGTTACGGGACAGCTCTTCGACTGCTTATGACCCGCTTCGAGCAGTGGTAGGTCGACCGGCGAGGCGCCCGGCTAGGAGGGCACAGAGGGGCGGTCCGACACGTACCAAGAGCGGCCGCTAGCCCCCGCCTGGGGCGAAGGCCTCCCGGTCCGTAGTGGCGGGCACTACCGTGGACCTCACCACGATGCGCAGGAGACCGCCATGAGTCAGGAACCCGGCGCACGCCAGCCGTTGGAGCCCGCGGCCGCAGACGTGGTCCGCGCCTACGCCGCCCGCACCCGGGCCGACGCCGACCGGTTCGCCAGCGCGCTCGAGGACATCGCGGCCAACGGACTGCCGGCGGTCGAGGAATGCACGCCGTGGGAGGAACTGCGCGAGGCCCACCTTGCCCGCCTCGCCACACAGCGCCCGGCCGCCTGATGCCCGGACGACGCCGCGCCCAGATTGCTTTCAGTGACTCCGCCGCGAAGCAGCTGGAGAACCTCACCGACGAACACCAGATCCACGCCCTGGACCGCGCCCTGGTCGCCATCTCCGTCGACCCCGAGATCGGCGAGGCGATCCCCGGCGACACCACCCACCCCGAACTGCGCGAGTACGCAGACGAGCTCGAACGCGTCCGCGTCCTGTACTTCGTCACCGCACCAGCGCACCGTCGTGGTCGTCGCCTACATCGAGGCCTGACGGACCGCAGCATGACGTGGCCGGGTATAGGGCCCCTTCCACGGGCAAGCCGCCAATCACCCTACCGGCGCCCCTGCCGTTGCCCCTACCAAGTCCCCTTCCGACAGGTGTAGCGGCCTGTTCGCTGTCTGTGCAGGTCAGACCCCTTGACCGGTCCCGCCCAGCGATCTCGACAACCCTCTTCCCTCTCCTCTACCGGCCCGCATGGATGTGTAGGGGTGTGTGGTGGGGCGGACGGCAGGTGACGGAGCGGGGCGAGGGGGTCGGGGGGCCGCATCTCGTGATGCGCGTCGACGGGGCCTCCACGCCGGACAAGCCCGAAGGCCGGCAAACGCTGCGTCAGGGCGCAGTGCTGCAGCACGCATCCTGCTCCTGCTCGAGTACGGCGCGGGCCTCGTTCACTGCGTGCTGCCAGCTGCGGGTGGCTGCGTAGGTCTCGACCGAGACCGCTTGTCGACGGGTTCCGGCATCACTCTTCGTCCGGAGAGGGCAGGAATGTCGGTGGGAAGTAGGAGCACCTGCCGTGGTGCGGGCTCTCTGTGACCACGTGCGGAGGCGGTCCGGTCCGTGGCAGGATGCTGGCATGTTGATCCGAAAGGCCGATGCCACGTAGGCGTCCGAAGAGGCTGCGCGCTAAGCGTTGGCGGCCCAGAAGAGGTATTCCTGTTCGCCGGGTCCGCGGTGTGTCTGCGGCGACTCGCGTGGCGATCCGGAAGTTGGAAGAGGACCGACTATGGCCAGGGGCTGTGGCTGCTGCCCTGGCCGAGTGCCAGTGGTATCTGAAACAGCCAGGACGCGTGCTGCCGGATCCGGTAATGGGCTGCGAGTGCTGTGATCCTCTCGTGGCGCGAGACCGCCTGGAGGACGTGCTGCTGTGGCTTCCCCATGGTGCTCGGGAAGACCTTGGCAGGCTCGTCTCCAGGCTCGATTCCGAATTCGATCGACGGACTGTTCCCCTCAGTTCTCACCTGATGCTGGCAAGTTCGTGGGGTGCGTGCGGGTGGTGGCGTCGACGTCTTCTGGAGAACTGAGAGTCCGGGTGGTTCCGGCCCCGGGGATCAATCGAACCGTGGTTGGCGCTGAGATTGATCAGGAGATCGGCGCGTTCCAGCTGGGCCGGTGGAAGCTGTCGCAGATCCCGCCGAACCGGCTTGCGTCTCTGGCCCGGTACGGGCTGGGGTCCAAGGCCGCGAGCTTGGAGCGGGCCGCGGAGCCCAAGCGCACGGCGATGCTCACCGCGGTGATGCGCCACCTGGAGGCGAAGGCCATCGACGAAGCGCCGGACCAGTTCTCGGTGCTGATGGCGACGAGGCTGATCAGCACGGCGTTTCCCGGTGAGGTTGGGGTAAGGCTGCTGACTCACCTCTGCCCTGCGGCTGACGCGACACGGTCCGCGCGGCTGTATCCCCATGTGGGGGCTCGTAGGCCGCGGACGCCGTTGGGTGTGCCGATGCCGGTGACCAGGTCGTATCCCGGCCCCGCGGAGTAGGGGCCGGCGATGCCGGTGAGGATGTCATGGAAGTGCCAGGGCCGGGCGTAGGGGTAGGTGTTGGGGCGGTCGGTCGGGGCGGGCCGGCCGACCAGGGCGTACATGCCGGCGATCAGCGGGGCGGACACGCTGGTACCGCCGGCGACCTGCCAGCCGGTGGTGGGGTTGCCGGGGGTCGTGCAGTACACGGCCGTGCCGGTGTCAGGGTCCGCGACGGCGGAGACATCGGGCGTGGCGCGTTTGGTCGGGCACTTGAGGTCGCGCTGGAAGGACGGCTTGGGCTCGTACAGCGAGCAGCCGCCTCCGGAGCCGGACCAGCCGCTCTCGGTCCAGCCGCGGCGATTGTGCGCGCGGGTCAGCTTGGTACCGCCCACCGAGGTGACATTCGGGGAGACGGACGGGTAGACCGGCACGCCTCCGAGGTCGCCCGAAGCGAACGTGTAGGCGATGCCGGGACGGAAGTGGAAGTCGACCGTGCCCTCGGCCGGCTGCTCTGCGATGGCCCAGCTGCCGTTGACGCCCGTCACACCTGGCAGATCGCCGGCCACGTCGACGGCCGGCAACATAGAACTGACGATGAAGGCGGTGGGAGCCTCGACCAGGGTGATCTTGCAGTCCGGGCAGGTGGCGCTGACGGCTTGGACGTCGATCGCGGCCTCAAGAGCCCAGATGGGGTCGACGTTGGGAGGCTTGACGCCGGTGGAGTAGATCTTCTGGAAGCACCCGTTGGCGGTGGTGCACGGCGGGAGGTGGAACTGGCGGCGGTAGACGGCCAGGTCTTGCTCGGCGGTGGGGTAGTCGTTTGCGACGACGATGGCGACCTTTCGCCCGCTCCCGCCGTGCAGGGGCAGTTCGTAGGCGCTCTGGATGTCTCGTGGCGAGAGGCCCTCCGGCTGCCGGCCGGGTCCGAGGACCGGGGTCGCCGGCACGTCGGTCCGGATCATCGCCATGCACATCGCCCGGTCAGGGTCGTGCGTGTCCGGGCAGAGCCGCTTTGACGTCGGGCCCCGGTCACCGCCCGCACCGGCCGGGCCCGTCCGGCGCACGTCACCGACCGCCGAGGTCCGTGATTGAGCCGGCGCGGACCCAGCAACCACACTCGCCAAAACCACAACAGTGGCGACCACAGATCTGCGCACACGCACCCGCATGACGTTCCTTCATGAAAATAGGCAGAACCCCCACTCCGAACGTCACTGTGATCACAAGCGCGCCTCATTTCGGACGATCGACGCGCGATCGCCCGACGGACGGCCCAGCTTCTCCGCTCCGACAGCGCACATCCCCCACATCCGGCTGGCCAATGGGCCGGGGCCGGGCAGTTCGGACCTGAAGGCTCTGAGAGAGGGCGGTTCGGAGGTGATCTCCGTTTCCTGGTGAGTGGGGTGACCGCAGTGCGGGCGCCCGGCGCCAGCGAGGCATCTCGACGGCGGGGCTGCGCTTCGGGGAGTGCCATGTGCATCTGTGGCCATACGTAGTTGATCGGTCGCTCTAAGCTATTGCGCGGGACTGTAGGTCGTGCAGTCCCGCGCTAGAGAGGCGTGTACAAGATGCGACGTATGACGAAGGCCCTGTGCGCGTGTGCGGCGGCCGCGACGATCGCGCTCACGATCCCGAATTCCGCATACGCGGCCAACGGGTTCCTGGCCATCGATGGCGTGGCCCACCGGAATCCGAGTGGCTGCTTTCCGCTGGGGGACTTCGTTCCGCCGGTGGTGGCCAACAGGACGGACGCGGTCGCCGAAGTGTGGTCCGGGCCCGACTGCACAGGCCACGTCGACTGGTTGATCTACCCCGGTGAGACCTACCACCCGAACGGCAGTCGCAGCGTCTTCGTCCTCTGAGCGGTGCAGACCCGACGCGGCGCGTGCCGGGCGGGCGGCGCCTCAGCGCCTGCTGCCGCCGGGGGCGATCAGGCTGGTGAGTTCGCCCGATCCTCGAATGCGTCGCGCGAGCCCTCAGCGGTCGGGCTGCCACCCGGCTGACGGACCGTGCGACACGGCAGGTGACCGGCTTCGGTGCCGTCCGACGGGGGAGGCGGGCGGCACCGAGACCGTGCGGCTACGGTAGCGGCCCCTCCCGTGACGTGAGTCCGTTTGTCCGGATCGCTGGGACTTCTTCTCGGGGTGAACTTCTGGCCCCGCACCGGCAGTTGGACCAAGAAGACCCGGGCCCCGCCTGAGTACGGCGACGGGGAGCACCGACGTCAGGCGTTTCTGAGCAGCGCCGAAACGGCCGTCAGCGTGACTACACCCGTTTCGCCCCCGAACCCTGCGGCAGGGAGCCTTCCGCCCTGTCGTGGGGAGAACCGGCACTGTCCATCTTTCTCCAGGCCGGGAAGATCACTGGGCACAGCGTGGCGAGCAGATACACACCGCCAACCGTCAGCAGCGTGGAGGGCAGGCCGACCGAATCCACGAGGAAGCCCGCAGCCAGTCCGCCCAGCGGAGTGACCAGCTGGACCGAGGCTGTTGTCACACTCAACACGCGGCTGCGAAGTGCCTCCGGCACCGTCTCGTACGTCACTGTGGCCATGATGGGGTTGAGCACACCGCAGGCGAGACCCTCAACCGCCATGATCACGGCCAGCGGCGCGAAGGTGTCGGTGCAGGCGGCCACCACGAAGCGCGGCAGGCCCACGATGAGAAACGCGATCGTGAACACGGGCCACCGCCGAAAGCGGCTGCCCACCGCCCCATAGACCAGCGCCCCCGTGAGGGCGCAGACCCCGAACGCCGCGTTCAGCAGACCGAGATCGATGGAACCACCAAGCTCCTCACGGGCATGCACGGGGAGGAGCACGGCGCTCCATCCCTGGTCGAGGCCCCTGGTGACCAGCGTCATCAGGCACAGGCCCAGGAGCAACGGCGTGGCCGCCACGAAGCGATACCCTTCCGCGAGTTCACCACGGTAGGCACGCAACGACGATGGCTCGACCCGCCGCTGGGCCTGTGCCTCAGGCAGACCGCGCACCCCGAACGCGAACAGCGGCGCGGACACAGCGAAGGTCGCGGCATCCACCAACAGCACGTATTCGGCTCCGAGTACGGCGATCAGCACACCTCCGAGAGCCGATCCACTCGGCGCCGCACAGCGTGCCGCACCGTCGTACAACCCGGCAGCCCTGGTCAGCGGCATTCCGGCGCGTTCGGCGAGCGTGGGCAACAGCACGCCGCGGGCTGTTTCACCCGGCGAACGGAACAGCCCTGTCACCTCCATCAGCACGCACAGCATCCAGAAATGCAGGATGTCGGCGAACTGCAGCAGCGGGATCGCCGCAACCGCGACTCCGCAGGCGAGATCCGAGGCGACACTCACCCGCCGTCGCCCGATCCGGTCGATGACCGGACCACCGACGAGCGCAGCGAGCACCACGGGCAGCAGTGTGCAGAACGCGACGATCCCGGCCTTGGCGGCACTGCCCGTGCTTTGCAGCACGAACCACGGCACGCCCATGTACGTGAGGCAATTCCCAGTGATCGAAACGAGGTTGGCGGCAAGAACCGTTGTCAGAGGACGGCGATCACCCGTCAAGAAGTCTTCGGGCACTACGGTGGTCTCCCATGAGGGGAAGCGCCCACCGCGAACGAAGCAAGTCAGCCGGTGGGCGAAGCGAAGTGGTCAGCGTCTGGCGCGCACAGCGAGGCGCACCGCGATGCGGCGTTCACAAGCAGCGCCTCCAACACTTCGCCGGGATGACCACCCGGCACCTCCACGCATTGTCACCTCGGGCACCGGCCCTCCGCAACGACGAACCTTTCGCAATAGGCGGGCCCGCACAGGGAATTGTCCGAGTTTCACCTACGAAGACAGATCTGCTGACCACCTGGATCTCGGAGCGACACCAGCCTCAAGCGTTCCCGTTCTCGTGACCATCAACCGATGGGTCACACCACGCAGGCCCGGAAACGATCAACGTGAGCGTGGGAACTGCCGCGGAAACCTGCGCTCATGTGCGCTGATCAGTGAATTCCGACGGCGCCCTCGACGGGGCAGGGTCGTCCCGGCCGAACTGCCACTGCCAACGGGCGAAGTCTGGCTCCTCGTCGTCCACCCCTGCCTTTCTAGCGTCTTCAAGGCGGCGCCGTGCTTCGACGCGCTAGGACCGGATCGTGCAGCAACGACGCGCATATCCGAGTGACCTGTCTGATGCACGCCGGGAACTGGTGGAGCCGGTCCTGTCGGCCTGGCGCTTCGAGCGTCGCGGCCGTGCCCTGGCCTTTGGTCGCCCGCCTGAGCACGACCTGCGCGAGATCCTGGACGCGATCCTCTATGTGAGCCGCACCGGGGTGCAGTGGCGCAACTGGAGTACGCACGGGTTCCTGGGCGGCCATCAATGGGGTGATCGGGGCAAGTCAGCAGGTAGGCGGCCCGCGTTCGACGCATCCCTCAAGGGGGTGGGATTCCTGCAATCACTCGCGGATTCCGCGAGCGGTCTGCGAAATCCGCAGGTCCATGGGGGAATCCGGAACCCGCCCCCTGGCTTCTGGACGTGCCGCGGTCGGTCTGGCGGAAATCTTCTCCTCGTCTCTTCGTCTCTTCGCCATCCACCCCGGCGTCGCGGTGAGATACGTGCAGACCGCGCACCCGCAAGGCCTGTCGCCAATCCGCTGACCGGGCGACACAACCCGCCTCCGCCTGCTCACGGTGGAAGGCGTCGAGTATGTCCTCAATCTGGTCCCTGCCTGAGCCGATGCTCGCCACCCCCACACGTGACCCCACCCTCCACCCGGGGCATGCGGCTGAACCGAAGTGGGACGGTTACCGGGCGGTGCTGGGCCGGTGGCCCGGCGACCGGGTTCTGATCCGTTCCCGCAGCGGCGGGAACCTGACGGCAGCCTTTCCCGAGATCATCGCCGCGGCCTCACAACTGCCCGACGACACCGCGCTCGACGGCGTTATGTGACCTGGACAGGTGTCTCACACCGAGGGTGTCTCACGTGACACCTCCGTAGACGAGACGCGTTCGCCGCCGATGGTTCGGGGAGCCGAAGAAGGAATAGAGCCGCGCGGCCGTCGGCGCGGCACAGATAACCTGCGCGAATGAAGCGGATTCAGCGGGCCGCTGGCGCGGTCGTCGGCTCAGCGGTGGGTGACGCCCTGGGCGGCCCCTTCGAGTTCGGTCCCCAGGGAGCGTTCTCCGCGCGGTTTCCCGCGCCTGGTGCCGGTGGCGAGATGTGCGGAGGCGGTGGCTGGGACCGCGGCGAGGCCACTGACGACACGCAGATGGCCGTCCTGGTCGCGGAGTCGCTGCTGGAGCGGGGCGGACTGGATCTGCCGGACATCTTCGCCCGCTTCCAGCGGTGGGCAGCATCACAACCGAAGGACATCGGCTTGCAGACCGAAGACGTCC
This sequence comes from Streptomyces sp. NPDC058086, assembly GCF_042885015.1. NCBI lineage: Bacteria > Bacillati > Actinomycetota > Actinomycetes > Kitasatosporales > Streptomycetaceae > Streptomyces > Streptomyces sp. NPDC058086. Next base: position 7,648 of record NZ_JBHVST010000173.1, read on the forward strand.
TGACCAACGGCATGCCCTGGGACCTCGCCGCCGCGATCCATTTCCAGGTCAACCAACGAGCAGCGGGAAACGGCTCCTTGATGCGGGCATCGACCTCCGCGGTCCACTTCGCGGCCGCCGGCCAAGAAGCCACCATGAACGCGGCCCGCCGCATCGCTGCCCTCACCCACGGTGACCGCGCGGCCTGGGAAGGCACCGCGATCTTCCACGAACTCATCCGCGTCACGTTCGAGGACACCGCCCCCCTCACTGCGCTCCCGGACATCCTGGCTCTTGTCCACCCCGACCACCGCGGCCGTTACGCCACAGTCCTCGCGCCCGACTGGCACCCCGATCAGGCGACCGAGTTCAACGGTGCCGTCTGGCCCTGCCTGGGCTCCGCCGTCTGGGCCCTGCGCACCACCACCAGCTTCGAAGACGCGATACGCGCGGCCATCGACCTCGGCGGTGACACGGACACCGTCGCCGCGGTGACCGGAGGCCTCGCGGGGGCGTACTACGGGCTGGATGCAATCCCCGCCCACTGGACCCAGCCGCTCCATGTCCCCCTCCCAGGATTCAACGGACGAGTGCTGCACCTAGCAGATCTGCTCCACCTTGCACACCGTCTCGGAGGCTGAACCGGGTCTTGCTCATCAATCGGCCGCTGGACGAACGCACGGCCGCCTGCGCCGATCCACTCCGCGGTGCTCTTCCGCCGTCTTCTGGTCGTCACTCGGAGGCTGACCCTCCTCGCAGGCCGACCCTGGCGCCAGAGCACCACAGCTGATGCTGCCTCCAGCCTTCCGATGGTCAGTCGCCACTGGCCGTTCGATCCTCCTCACGGGCCTTTGCGATTGCTCAGGCGAAAACAGTTGGCGGGCTTGCCGAACCAGCGGGAGAGGCGGTCGTCCAGCTCCTGCTGATCGTCGCCGATCCAGGCGACGTGGCCGTCGGGGCGTAGCAGGACGCACGGAACATCCAGTACCGCAGTGGGACCCGCGAGGTAATCGACCCGGTCTGACCAGGCGCCGACGGTCAGGCGTTCGGTGCGGTCCAGCAGCAGGCCGCGGCCGCGATGCAGCAGACCGTAGAGGCGGCCCTGTTTCACGTCGATGTCGCGCAGGCGGCGGCCGAGCAGGTCGGGGCCTTCGCCGAAGTCGTAGCGGATGCCGATCGCGGTGATCTTCTCGATCAGATAGCGGTTCACCACGTCGAAGTCCATCAGTTCGGTGAGCAGCCTGCGCACGGCCTGCGGGCCCGGTTCGGTGGACAGCAGTTCCATCTGGGCGCGGGTGTTGTCCAGCACGTCCTCGGCGACCGGATGACGTTCGGCGTGGTAGGTGTCCAGCAGTGTTTCCGGCGCCCAGCCGCGGATCTGTGCGGCCAGTTTCCAGCTGAGGTTGAATGCGTCCTGAACGCCCAGGCTGAGGCCCTCTCCGCCGGTGGGTGGATGGATGTGTGCCGCATCGCCGGCCAGCAGCACCCGCCCGAGCCGATAACGTTCGGCTAAAAGGCTTGTCCCGCAATGACGTTCCAGTGGTGCGGGTGGGCGTTGTGGGGAACCGGACGGCGTGCGTTCGAAGAGGCGTTGCGGGTAGGACGATCATCCTTCCGAGAGCTCGCCAGCGCCGATCACCGAGCAGGTCTCGGTATCCACCGGGAGCCAACAGTCCTTGGCGCAACTCGAAGAGCCGGCACTGATACGGCCGATACAGTCGGCTGGTGATCACCAATCCCAAACTCCAGATAACCATCGACTGTACTGAGCCCGAGCGGCTCGCGGCATTCTGGGCCGCTGCACTGGGTTACAAAGTCGAGCCGGCGCCTGCACCGTTCGCTACCTGGCGCGCGTACTGGCTGGACCAGGGCCTGTCAGAGGAGGAGCTGGGCGCAGGCGACTGCAGTGACTCCGCCATCGATCCGCATGGCGTCGGCCCGCGGATCTGGTTCCAGCAGGTACCCGAGTCGAAGGTCGTCAAGAACCGGCTCCACCTTGATCTGAGTGTGAGCGGAGGCCGTAACGTCCCGCTTGCCACTCGCAAGGAGCGGGTGCTTGCCGAGGTGGCGCGGCTGGAGAGCGTGGGCGCGTCCCGGTTGCGCATCGAGGAATCGGATAGCTCGGGTTCATTCTTCGTCGTGATGCAGGACCCGGAGGGCAACGAGTTCTGCGTTCATTGAACAATTGGAGGCGGTAGAGCGTGCGGCCGGCTCGCTGCCTATCCGGTGAGGGCGAGATTGTGCAGCCGGGCGATGCCGAGCATGGCGTGGTGGACGCCGTCGCCCTTGAGGCGGCAGTCGCGCAGGATCTTCCAGTTCTTCATGCGGGCAAAGGCGCGCTCGACGCGGGCGCGGACTTTTCGGTGGGAGGCGTTGTGTTCCTCTTTCCAGGCCGGGAGTTCGGCCTGGCCGCGTTCGCGGCGGTGCGGGATGACGGGGCCGGTGCCCCGGTAGCCGCCGTCGGCGATGACCATGGTGTTGCCGACCGCGTCTTTCGCGCCGGACAGCTCCCATGCCTTGCAGTCGTTGCGGTTCCCGGGCAGTGGCCAGCCGACGGCGACGATCAGGCGGGTGTCGGCGTCGATGACGACCTGGTGGTTGGTGGAGTACCGATAGTTCTTCGACTGCTCGGCGATGATGTGGTCACGGGTGGGGACCAGGGTGCCGTCCACGATCAGCACGGTGTCCGTGCGGAACCGCTTGCGCTGCTGGAGGGCGAGCGCGGGGCCGAGGTGGTCGATGACGCGGTCGGCAGCCGACTTCGACACCCCGAACAGCGGCGCCAGCTGCCGCAGCGTGAGGTTGGTCCGCCAGTACGCGGCAACGAGCAGGATCCGGTCCTCCAGCGGCAGGCTCCAGGGCCGACCCTTACGGACGGAGTCCGCGCCCTCGTGCCTCAACGCCGTGATCAGTTTGCCGAACTGACGTGGACTCAGACCGGTGAACGGGGCTGTCCAGGACGGCTCCGACGCCGTGATCACACCAGACACATCAAGTTCATCTCACCCCTGACCAGCAGTTACGGGACACCCCTTATATAGCCGGGTGGCATCCCCGAAGCGGGACAGCCAGTGCGGGGAGTGCACGCCGAAATCGGTTCCGGCGATGGCGCGCAGCTGTTGTTTGAAATCGTCGAGGGTGGGCGGTTCCGCGTGATCGCTGACTCTCGTGACGGGGACTACGACGCGATAGACCCCTTCGCCGAAGGGCCTGAGACTGAGAATCTTGTTGGTCTCGTGGATTTCGGTCACCTTGGCGGCGATCTCCTCCTGCGGCACGCCCACTTCCATCTCGCCCATCAGCGTCTCGGTCCGCGAGGGCTCGCCGGGGAAGCCGACGCCGAGCAGTTTGCGCACCGTACTGCGCCCGCCGTCACAGCCGACGAGATAGCCCGAACGCAGCTCGCGTGGTGTCAGCTCGCCGGCCAGCATCCGGGCGGCAAGCGCTCGTGCGGCGGCTTCCTGTCCGGCAACGCTGCCCGCTGGGTGGAAGGTGAGGCCCAGTTCGTCGAGTACCGGGGGAAGGAGGTCGGGGACGGCGTAATCCGCCTCCGCGCGTGTGCACGCGGCCAAGATCCGCAGAGCGGGACTGTCGAGGCCGGCAACGAGTGCATCACAGGCAGCAGGGACGACATCGGTTGCGGGGATCTCGCCCATGCTCCAGAGAGCGGCTCGGTCCTGAAGCTCACGGGCTGCTGGTTCGGTCGACGGCATCTGTCCACGATCTCGTCAGTGGCTTGAGCAGGTCGAGTGGGTTTCACTGCGATGCCTGCTCGGCAGCTTCTCCCGGAAGCGCGCGTGCTCAGTCCGCGTAGCGGATGGCGGTCTTCGCGTCGATGCCGACGACGAGAGCGAGGTGGAGCGGGTCGGCGCCGTGGGTGAGGGCCTCTTCGAGCTGTCGGTCGAGGCGGAGCCGTTCGAGGGTGGCGGTGAGGTTGCGGGTGGCCCAGGTGGTCCAGAGCTTGCCGGCCGGGCCGAGTTCGACGGAGGTCTTCTGGGTGATCAGCTCATCCGCTGTTCGGGTGGCGCCTGCCGCAGGCGGTCCGCGGGGTCGGGGTGCGTTCAGCTCGGGCCTGGCTGTCTGGGGGCGGGTTACAGGATAGTGATGTGGAAGGGCTGGTCGGAGGCGTTGCCGCTGCGGCCGGTAATCACGCGGACGCTGTTGGGGGTGTAGGAGTCGCCGACGTAGACCTCGCTGCCTGGGTCTGCGTTCTGGTCGAGTGTTGCCTGGTAGGCCGCTCCTTGCAGGCTCAGGGAAGCGTGCAAGGTGACGTCGTAGTGGCCCGTGCCGAGCTTGGTGACCCCGGTGACTCCCTGGGCACGCACCAGGCTGCCGTCTGAGTGGACCACGGCGGTGGCGCGGACGTAGAGGGCGTTGATCTGCTGGTCGATGACGGCGTGCGGTTCTTCGACAGGGATCAGGCGCCACTGCTGCGTGACGGAGCCTCTTGCCGCATGTTGGACGACGTGGTGGCTCTTGGTGCTGGCGGTCACGACGTCCAGGAGTTTGCCGCTGGCAGCGCTGGTGAGGGTGTAGGTATCTTCCGCAGCCCGTGTGAACTGCCACTGCTGGTTGATGCCGCCGTCGGCCTCCCACTGATGGAGTTTGGCGCCGTCCTCTGTGCTCCCTGCGGGGTTGTCCAGGCACTTACCGCTGAAGACGTTCCGCAGGGTGAAGCGGGCGTCGCCCACCTGGGCCACCTCCCACTGGTGAATAGCCTGGCCATTTCCCCGAGTAGCCCGCGCAGCTGCACCGTTTTCCTTGCTTTCGTCGGCGAGGCCCAGTAGATAGCCCCACTTCCGCTCAGCGAGCAGGTACACACGGTTCTCGGGCAGCCCTCCCTTAGAGGGGATGCCAATGCGCACTGACTCGATACTCCTGCTCCACCGCCTGGAGTCCCAACTGGTGTTCGATACGCGCGTGTCGTGCAGGTTCGTGCGAGCACCCCCGCTCGGAATCACCAGCTTGTTGGACACAAAGGCGGGCCCCGTGTAGCAGGTCACGTCGTACCCCGTGCGGTTCACCAACGACATGCCCTGGCCCTGGAAGCCGTAGGCGGACAGGTCGACGACGCTCTCGTCAGTGACCAGAACGCGATTGGCGTTGTCACCGCCGTCCGTGTTGAAGTGAAGGTTGCCGTAGAGCGCCCACGAGCCTCTCGGGCACGCAGCCGTGCCGCAATCCGTGATCACCTCGACAGCCATTCCGTCTCCTCTCCCGCTACGACCACCGAGCGTTGCCGTTGTGGCCTGGCCACGTGCCCGAGCCTGCCCGAGTCAAGATCGCCGCTTTACGTCGTACCACTGGCTTCCCACCGACCACGCCCGAACTCGGCAGTCAGTCCGGCGAAGCTCCCCCGGAAGCAGGTGGGGTGGGGGCTCGGGAGCCGAGATGTTGGCTGAGGGCGTTGCCCAGGACAGGGTCGGGAGGACCGCTGTGGTCAATGCCGAGTTGGGCAGCCAGGTCGGTTGCATGGAGGCGGATGGCGGCCTCCAAGAGCCGGGTATAGGCGTCGACGGCACTACGGAAGCGGTACCTGGCCGTGATGGCGAGGGCGGTGGCGAGTGGGCCGGCCGGCCACCACCATGCGCTCAGCGGGGCATAGAGCAGAGCCCAGCCTCCGAGGGCGGCGGCACGAGTGAGGGCCTGCTCGGCAGCCGTGATCTCGGCGCGGGGGGTCTCGGGCAAAATCAGCCACAGATACGGCCACAGCACGGGCACGTCGAGGCGATGGTCGCGCTCCAGACGTACGGTTGCTGCGTGGATGCGGTCACCGCTCCAAGTGGGCCGGTCCGGTTCCTCGGCGGCGATGCGCTGCATGGCGAGGTGAGCAGTCCTGCGTGGTAAGGGATCGGGCCGGCTCCCGGTGCGGGCCAAGGAGCGAGCGTCCGTGCTGAGTTGTTGCTGGTAGCGGCGTACGGCGGCGGTCCAGCGGGCGCGGCGGCGCGTAACGACGGCGCCGGTCCATCGCGCCAGCGGAGGGGGCCAGTTGTGCCAGTCGGCGGCCAGTGCGGTGCGCTGGAGCAAGGTCCCCAGGCCCTGGGCAGCCAGTCCGGCCGCAGCAGCGGCCGCGAGGACCGCGCCGATCAACACCACCTGGCCGCCGGCTGTCGTCGCGGCGGGATTTCTGGCCCAGTGGGTGATCCAATCGGTGAGGCGGCCGTAGTCCAGGGCGTGGGCCTGACCGAGGATCCGGGCGGTGGTGGCCGTGGCCAGGAAGAGGGCTCCGGGCAGCACCAGCAGGGACAACCAGCGCTCCGCGAGCTTCTGTCCCAGGGCACTCAGGAACCCGTTCACCACTACAACAGCTCCTTGCGCAGGGGTTGGCTGCTGATGCGGCACCGGGCCGCGCCGGAGCTGTCGGGCCAGGCGTAACGCGAGCACCGACGGGTCGGGCACAGCAGCACCCATTCGGCGGGCGTGGCGGGACTGACACCGATCGGGTTCTGGCCGCGGGCGCCGCCCCGGCCCCCCCCCGCGTCGCCCCCCGCCCCAAGGGCCACCAGCTG
>NZ_JBHVST010000174.1:0-14079 GCF_042885015.1 Streptomyces sp. NPDC058086
TCGGCCACCGCACCTCCAGCGGTTGGATCGGACGTCACCACCCATCCAACCGCCACGATCACCAAACCGGCCAACCTATGCGGTCAGAGCACTAGCCACGGCGCGGCCCCGGCCGCTCCGACAACGGCGATGGCGGCGAGCAGGCCCGAGTAGGCGCCGGCCAGCGCCATCAGCGCGCGCGGCCGCCGCGTGACGAGCCGGGCGCGGGCGGGACCGAGCAGCGCGGTGACCAGGCCGAACAGCCCGCTCGCCGTGCCGGCGACGGCGTAGGAGTGGGTGGCCTGCTTCAGTGTGAGCAGCAGCGGCAGGCCCAATAGACCGTAGGAGAGCCGCGCGAGCATCGCGGCGGCGAACAGCTTGCGGGCATGCGGGAGTGCGAGGACGGCGCGATAAGACGCGCCGCCCTTGGACGGGCGTGACATGGGAGTACTCCGGTTGCAACGCGAGGACATGACCGATCGCGGTACCGCCCGGCCGGATACGGCAGGGGCGGGCGACGGTCTGTCAGTGCGGTCCGGAGATCATGCCGGTGACGGTAGCAGCCCGCCGACTGAGCCGCTCGGGTTTCTGACCTGGGATCAGTCGGCTTTTCTTTACAGAAACCGTGATCCAGCCGGGGGTCTCGTTGCGCGTCCACCCCGCCTCCGCGTCGCTTCGACGCCCCCATCTGGTCAGCTGACTTCGCAGCCTTGGGGCAAGATCCAGGAGCCAATGTGCTGCACCGGCGTCAACCCGCCCGCGCGACTGGTCCGGTTGGGCGGGCCGCCTCTCGTCCCGGGTTGGTCCGATTGGTCGGATCTGCCGGTGGGGCGCGCCGGGACGTTCCGGGCGGCGGCAGAGTCGAGGTTATGAATGCGTCACCTGACCATCCATGAGCATCAACCTCGGGAGCCACACGATGCGCCCCATCAGAGCAGCCTGTCTCGGCACGGCCACTGCGCTGGTTACCCTTCTCGCCTGCGCCCCTGTCGCGGCCGCCGCCGCGACGGACACCGATTCCGCCCACACCACGGGCGGAGACCGGGTCATCACACTCATCGGCCGGCTCGCGCAGCAGACGCGCTTCCCCGTCAACCCCGGCGGCAGCCCCGCCCAGGGCGATCGGACCGTCTTCCGCTCGAACCTCTTCGACCAGTACGGCAACCAGGTCGGCGACACCGCGGGCACCTGCACCACCACCCGGGTCGACAACGGCGGAGCGGAGGAGTGCGTCGTGACCTACAACCTTCCGGGCGGCCAACTCTCCGTGCAGGGGATGGTCTTCGGCATTCTCAACCCGGGCCCTCCCCCTTCGTTCGACAACGGGATCACTGGCGGCACCGGGGAATTCGACCGGTCTCGTGGCTCGGTCCACGCCGACACGATCGCTCCGGGCACGAGGCGCTTCACGATCGACCTCGGCCGCTGACTGACCCTGCCCCCGCCCGGTGAGAAGGCTGGCCCGTCCACGGCACGGCCCACCGGCTCGATTCCACCAGGCTCAATCCCAGACCATCCACTATCAGCGACAAGCCCGGACATGAAGATCACGATCTAGAGCTGGAGCACTAGCCGCGCTCAAGAGCATCCGCGCCGCCCGCCCAAACGGCGCCCCCATCTACGTCATCCTGGACAATTCGTCAGGCAACAAGACCCAGGCGATCCGCCGCTGGGCCGCCCGGCACAAGACCGAGCTGTGCTTCACCCCGACCCAGGCGTCCTGGGCCAACCCATCGAGCCGCACTTCGGGCCGCTGCGCGGCTTCGTCCTCGGCAACAGCGACCCGCCCAACCACCCCGCCCTCGCCCGCGACCTGCACGCCTACCTGCGCTGGCGCAACCAACATCGCCGCCATCCCAGCGTGCTGGAGGCCCAGCGCCGCGAACGCGCCCGCGTCCGATCCGAACGCCAGCACCGCTGGAGCCGACCCCACCACACGGCAGCGTGATCAACCGACCGGCGCACGTTCGCGGCCAACGCACCAGCCACGTACTCCAGTTCCCGGGGGCGTCTTGGCTTCTACCCAGCCGAGACGCCCCCACCGCCAGCGCCATGCGCTACACCTGAACGAACTCTTCCCTGAGAGGGGTTCATGAGTTGACTGATCAGTAAAATCCCGTTGCACTGGCGACCAAGGAAGCAGGGGCCCTCTTGAGACACCTTCCCGCAGACCAGCAGTACCGCATCATGCAACTCATATGGGGACGAGAGAAAGCGGATACACAAGCAGCAGCCAGCACAGACGACTATGTACGCCGGGTCCTGGAGAGCGGAGAGCTCAGCGGCGACCTACGTAAACCCAACGAGCAAGCACCCCGCGACCCGACTTACGTCCGCATCTACCGCGCTGCCAAGCCACTGCCAGCCGTCGCCTACGCGATGCCCGGCCCTGGCACGATCGAAGTCCGCCTTGACCATGAGGACGCCAATGACTTCCGCAGCGAGAAGTGCGTCCGCTTCCTCGATGTCAAGCACGACAACAAAGTTGCCGTTACCGTTTCCAACACAGCCACAGTCTTGATCGCAGTAGAGCTCACCGCCCGTGCTCTGAAGAAGCTAAATACTGATCACGGGTAAGGCAGACCCCGGGTTCCGGCGTGGCCGACTCCCCGCCCGTCGGCAACAGGCGCCGGACGCTCGGGTCAGCATGACGAGACAGACAGACGGAGCAGGTGGAGCAGCGCGCGGGCCAGACCACCGGCCAACGTGGTGGAAGCGGCGTAGAACGCTGCTTGCCCGAGGCCCTGGACAAGACGACGCGTTCACGCAGTACCTGGGCAGCGACGTGCTGGACTCCGCGCTACTGCGGATGCCTTCCGTCGGGTTCATACCCCCGCAGGATCCGCGGTGGCTCTCGACCTTGGACGCGATCAAGAAAGATCTCGTGTCCGACGGCCTCGTATACCGCTACGATCCCTCTTCGTCTCCGGACGGGCTACTCGGTTCTGAAGGCACCTTCTCGGCGTGTACCTTCTGGTACGTCGAAGCCCTCGCCCGCGCCGGCCATCTGCGTGAAGAGCGACTCGTCTTCGAGAAGATGCTCACCTACGCCAATCATCTCGGTCTGTACTCCGAGGAAATCGGACTGACCGGCGAGCAACTCGGGAACTTCCCCCAAGCATTGACCCATCTCGCCCTCGTCACCGCTGCGCTGAGCCTGGATGCCCATCTCGACGCCGCCACGACAGGCTTCCCTCCTACCTCACCGTTTCCGGTTCCCTATCGCTACCCGCAACCGATGGCAGCACGGACCGGAGGTCCAGCAGTCACGCTGTCCACCCCATATCCGTCGGACGACATCATCCGCAGGTGAGCGCACCACCCTTTCCACAACAGTCGCTACCTGCGGTAGAAGGCCGTGCCCACCGGTGATGCCAAGCCGGTCACGGTGCCGGCACGGCGACAGGGTGCGCGATGATTGATCCTGGTGGGCTCGCTCACCCCGTCGCGCAGTGGACGTCCCGCTCCTCAGCGGCGGTCGGGGCGTAGCCGTTCCACTCCGTCAACGCGGCCAGGGCCTTTTCGGCCCGCTCTGCCCGCTCGGCCGGAGTCAGCAGCGTCTCAGCGAGACGGGCCAGATACGCGCGCAGCGACAGCCCCTCCGCGGCCGCTATGGCGGCCAACCGGTCCTTGGCTTCCTCGGGGATACGGACGTTGGCATCGGGCATTGGCGTGCTCCTTCCCACCCTCCGAGGGTACGGGTACGTACCCGTACCCTTCACCCGGCGGATTCCGTCGCTGATCGGGACAGACTGCGTCCGGCCGGCCTGGAGGCCGGTGTTGCTGGGTGGCCGGATGTCCAGGAAGAAGGTGAGCAAGCCCGGCGTGGCCAGTCGGTCACAGGCTTGGCTGCGTGGCGTCGCGGTCGAGGGTGGTGAGCCACTGGGTGACGACGGCGGCGATGAACTCGTCGGTGACATGGCCGCGATCGAGGAAGAGACGGGCGAGGACGGGCCCGTAGAGCAGGGTGTACTCGTCGTCGCTGAGCTGGATCCCGGAAGGCTCCAACAGTTTGTTCAGTGCCGTGTGGCGGTCCTGGCCGATGCGGACGAGAGCCTGGGCGCTGTCGGGGTCGTGGTCGGCCTGGGCGGTGACGGCCAGCACCGCGGTGCGGATGACCGGGTCGCTGATGCCGTCGCGCAGGCTCTTCAGCCAGGCGGTCGCCACAGTGCGCACGTCGTGGCCCGGCTCGGGGTAGTTGCCGAGGTCAGGGCCTTCCAGGATCAGATCGAAAAGGAGCGCGGCCCGGTTGGGCCAGTGCCGGTAGAGCGTCTGGCGGGTGACGTCGGCCCGCTCGGCCAGTAGGGCGTAGGTCAGCCCGGTGGGCCCGACGTCGGGCAGCAGTTCGCGGGCGACGGCCAGGATGCGGGCACGGGTGCGCTGGACCCGCGGATTGCTGAGGGCCGGCTGACGGCGGTGGACAGGCTGCTGCTCCATATCCTCACCCTATCAAAAATCATACACACCGTGTGATTGGTGCCACGCCCTGCTTGAATCACACGTCGTGCGTGATACACAGGAAAGGCAATCACACGCACTGAATGATTTATGGCGTGTGCGGTTCCTTCTCCTCAGGGAGTGCCTGATGTCTACTGCGATCACTTTCTCCGAGTACGGCGGGCCGGAGGTCCTGACCCTTTCGGAGGTTGCCACTCCCGAACCGGGTCCGGGCCAGGTCCGCATCCGCGTGCGGGCGACGGCCGTCAACCCGATCGACGCGCGGATCCGCGCCGGGATGATGCAGGGCGTCTTCCCGGTCGAATTCCCGATGGTCCCGGGCTGGGACGTGGCCGGTGTCGTCGAAGCGGTCGGCGGGGGCGCGAGCTTCGCGATCGGCGACGAGGTCTTCGGGGTCGCCTCAGTCGGCGGCTACAGCGAGCACGCACTGCTGCAGTGGCCGTTCGCCAAGCCGAAGGAGCTGTCGTTCGAGACCGCGGCCGCGATGGTCACGGTCGGCGAGGCCGCCTACCGGACGCTCAAGCACCTCGGCGTGCAGCAGGGACAGACATTGCTCATCCACGGTGCGGGCGGCAGTGTCGGCACCGTCGCGGTGCAGCTGGCCGCCGCCCGCGGCATCACCGTGGTCGGCACGGTCGCGGAGCAGGACGCCGAACGCGTGGGCGGCCTGGGCGCAGTTGCCGTCCGGTACGGCGAGGGCTGGGCGGAACGGGTCAAGGCGGCCGCCCCGGGCGGTGTGGACTTCGTCTTCGACGCCTCCGGCGCGGGCGTGCTCGCCGACTCCGTCGCCCTGGTCGCAGATGCGGGCAAGGTCATCACCATCGCGGACCCGTCCTTCGCCCAGCACGGCGTGCGATTCACCGGCATGGACCCGAAGGATCGCTTCCCGCAGGCCCTGCCGCAACTGGCCGACCTGATCGCCACCGGCAAGCTCGACGTTCCCGTATGGCGGGCCTACCCGCTCGGCGAAGCCGCCCAGGCCCACGCCGACATCGAGGCCCACCGCAACCAGGGCAAGGTCGTCCTCCTGCCCTGACACCAAGCCGCCGTGCCGCCCGAGCTCAACGGGGCCGCAGCCAGCACGAACCCACAGCTGACTGCGGCCCCGCAGCCCCGACGCGCTCCACCAGGCGGCCATAAGAGACGGAAGCGAAAGCCGATGGCAGCCCGCACCTTCCCGCCACTGAGGGCGGACGCAGACCTCGCAGCCGCATTCGAGGTCCTGGGCCACAAGTGGAACGGGTCATCCTGCACACCCTGGCCACGCGCCCGGCCCGCTACGGCGAACTGCTCGCCGCCATCTGCCCCATCAGCACCAAGATGCCCGCCGGCCGGCTACGCGAACTCGAGGAAGTGGCAGCCTCGTTCGCCGACACCCCTCGCTGCAGGCGGGCGCTCACGGTCTCGGGGCCGGGAGGGATCGCGTAGAGTGGAGCAATCCGACGCGGGGTGGAGCAGCTCGGTAGCTCGCTGGGCTCATAACCCAGAGGTCGCAGGTTCAAATCCTGTCCCCGCTACTGAAACCTGAGGGGCCGGCACGATGTGCCGGCCCCTCAGGCGTGTCGTGCCAACCATCTCAACGGACCTGTGCCACGCGAGGCGTGCGCCAACTCGCAACGGCAACCGGGACGTCAGAGGAACAACTCGAGACGGTTGACCGTTCATCTCTACGTGGCTAGCGGAGGGGACAGTGTCCCCGGGCCTCACCCATAGCCCATGGGGACGATCGTCCGGCTGAAGCCCCATGGAGCCTTCCGCCGAGAGGCGACCGCCCTCCGCACGCCACCACCCACGGCCCCGGCTGGTCTCCCCCGCCCAGCCGGGACTTTTCACTCTCTGGTCACCGGCGCGACCGTCAGGGCTCAGCTACGAATCCACGAGGTACGCCTTCTCGCCCATCATCAACGGTGCGTCGGCGGGCCCCTTGACGCACGCTTTCCCCTCGAGCCGGCGTCGGCCGCGCGGTGGGCTGACGGCGAACCGGTCACCGCCAGCGGTGGCGCACCCTGGTCACCGCAGAGCAGGCGGGTGCTCGCGCGGCGCGGTGATGTGCCGACGTCGTGCATGGCGGCCGGTGCAGTCCCCCTCAGCCGAGACCGGCGCCAGGCCGGCCAGTGAGCGATGCGCGCCGCCGAGCGGCGGCATGCATCGCTCGTCCTAGTGTCTGGGCCGGAGATCGGTCGGCGGATTGAGCGAGGGATTTGAGGATCCCTCGCCACCCAGGACTCACAGTCCTTGACAACCCACAGTGCTAGGAGTTGTCGTGACTGGTCAGGCTGACTTCAAGAGCGAGGCGAGGGCGGGTTCCCCCGCGCCTGGGGTGCGAGCCGCAGATACGAGTCGACGGGCCGGCCTTGCACGTACACGCTCGGCATCGCTGCCTCCTTGTGTTTGTGAGGATGCTGTGGGTGACAGGAAATAGGGCTTCCGGCTTCCGGAGCCCCTCCCTACCCTCCGGTGTCCATGACAACAGAACACGCGCAGCAGTCCCAGGGGCACAACGGACACAGCCGCAGACGCTTCCTGACGGCGACCGGGGGAGCGATCGCCGGAGTCGTCGGCGAGGGGGCGGTCGGCGCCTTAGGGGCTGCCGGCAGCGCGGCCGCAGCCACCTCCGGCAAGCGCGTCGCCGTCCTCGGCGGTGGAGTCTCCGGCCTCAGCGCCGCCCACGAACTCGCCGAACGCGGCTACGAGGTCACGGTCTACGAGTACTACGACGCCCTCGGCGGCAAGGCCCGCTCAATGGACGTCCCCGGGACCGGAACGGGCGGCCGCAAGCCGCTTCCCGGCGAGCACGGCTTCCGCTTCTTCCCCGGCTTCTACCGGAATCTGCCGGACACCATGCGCCGCATCCCCTTCCCCGGCAACGCGAACGGCGTCCACGGCAACCTCCGCAGCGGTACGGAGGCGTTGTTCGCGCGCGGCTCGGGCCGCCCGGACCTGCACTTCCCACTCCGCCGGGTCACCACCCCGCCCGCCCCCGGCGACCTCACCCCGTCCTGGATCCGCGACCAGATTCTGTCGGTACTGGACCTCGCCACTCACCTGCCCGCCAACGAGGCCGCCTACTTCGCCGACCGCCTCCTGGTCCACCTCACCAGTTGTGACGCCCGCCGCGAGGACCAGTGGGAGAAGGTCGCATGGTGGGACTTCATCCGGGCCGGCGAGATGAGCCGCGAGTACCAGGTGCTCCTCGGCATCGGCCAGACCCGCAACCTGGTCGCCACCCGCGCCGAGATCGCCTCCACCCGCACCGTCGGCCGCGTCATCATCGAGGCCCTCCTCCTGTGGGGCCTGCTCGGCCGCGGCACGGACGGCGACGCGGACATCGACCGGGTACTGAACGCCCCGACCAGCGAGGCCTGGATCGACCCCTGGGAGACGCATCTGCGCTCCCTGGGCGTCGAGTTCGTGCTCGACACCGAGGTCCGGGAGGTGGTGTACGGCGGCAGCCGGGTGACCGGCGTACGGGTGGCGGCGCGCGACGGCAGCCGGCAGCGCACCATCACCGCCGACCACTACGTCTCCGCCCTGCCGGTCGAGCACGCGCGCGTGACCTGGGGCCCGGCCCTGCGCGCCGCCGACCCGCAGCTCGGGCGGTGCGACGCGCTGAAGACGGACTGGATGACCGGCGTGATGTTCTACCTGCGCACGCCCACCCCCGTCGTGCACGGCCACATCAACTGCCTCGACTCACCGTGGGCGGTCACCGGAATCGGCCAGACGCAATTCTGGGACGTACGGGACTTTTCGCGCGACTACGGAGACGGGCAGGCTCACGAGTGCCTGTCCACGATCATCTCCGAGTGGGACAAGCCCGGCATCCTGTACGGCAAGACTGCCCGTGAGTGCACCAAGGACGAGATCGTCGCCGAACTGTGGGCCCAGCTGAAGGACGGGCTGAACGACTCCGGCAAGACAACGCTCGGGGACGAGGACCGGCTCGGCTGGTTCATGGACCCGGCGGTGACGGGCCTCGGCGGCCCCGACCCGCAGAACCGCGAACAACTCCTCATCCACCCCACCGGCACCCTCTACCACCGCCCATCGGCCAGGACAGCGGTGCCGAACTTCTTCCTCGCGGGCGACTACGTCCGTACGGACGTGGACCTGGCGACCATGGAGGGCGCCAACGAGTCCGCGCGACGCGCCGTCAACGCACTCCTGGACGCGGACAATTCGGGCGCCGAACGGTGTCACATCTGGGAGTTGTTCCGGCCGCCGGAGATGGAGCCCCTGAAGCGGGTCGACGAGGTGCGCTATCGGCTGGGGCTGCCCAACACCTTCGACCTGGGGTAGCACCCGGCACTGAGTTGTGCCTGAAGGGCCGCTGCCCCGAGCGGCTGCGGCCCTTCAACCGAAACGGCGTGCTGCTGTACTCCAGCCGTAGATCGTGATCTTTCGGCGTGGTAGCCCAACCCCGAAAGACCTGCGGGTGTTCGCGCTCACACGGACGTAGGAAAGCCGAACCGTTCGACAAGCTCCGGGTCCCCGAACGCGTTGATTCTCGCGATGCCCGCCGGGGTCACGGTGAGCAGGAGGATGCCGTAGGCCTGACCACCGTGGTAGGCGACCGCAGCCGGCTGGCCGTTCGCGCTGGTCGGCAGCAACCGCCAGGTGCCCGGCGAGCCCAGGACCTGCTGCACGAGATAGGGCAGGCAGGCGGCGCGGCCGGAGAACCAGGTGCGCCAAGGCGTCGCCTCGACCCTGGCATCGACACGCAGCAGTTGTGCAAGGGCCGCGCCGTCGGCCTCCTCGACTGCGGCAATGTAGTGGGCGAGGACGGCGCTCAGCTCGCCGGGCTCGACCGTTTGCTCGACGTCGGGTGGCGTCTGTGCCAGCCGCGCACGTGCGCGCTGCAGCGTGCTCTTGACCGCTGCCGTGCTACTGCCCATCACCTGCGCGACGTCCGCCGCCGGCCACGCCAGGACGTCCCGCAGGATGAACACCGCCCGCTGGCGGCCCGGCAGCTCCTGGAGCGTGGCGATCAGCGCGATCCGCAGGCTGTCGCGCGCCGCGACGATCGCTGCCGGGTCGAGCATCGAATCGGGAAACCGTGGTGGAGGGCGCAGGTGGTGTGGTGCTCGGATGGCCGATCTGGGTCTCGCCAGTACGTCCTGGCCGGCTGCGCGTTCCCGCCATGGCGCCGATTTGTTTGCGCTGGTAGCCATGCTCGCTTGGCTCGGCGATCAACCCTCGCTCGCGCCACGCGCCGACCACCTCTTCGAGGTTATCGCGAGCGCGATTCTGGCGAGCGCAGGGAGCGGCGACGCCGAGGAGGAACGCCGCCCTCAGGCCCGTCGCTGACATCGTCGCGCACGCGGACCAGCGAACTCGGCCGCGCGCTCGGCAGGAGCGGTTCGACAGCGAGTCCGCCAAGCCGGTCAAGGGCACCGGCATCGAGCCGCGCGCGACGGCTGGACACTGCACCGGATCCGCCACACCCTGACACACGACGCCGAGGGCGGCACCTCCACCCCGATGCTGCTGGCCCGCTCCCGCCACGCCTCCGTCCGCTCCCTGGAGCGGTACGCACGCCCCAGCGTCGACGCGGTCGCCCGGCACGTCGCCGAACGCGACCCCGCCGCCCGACGGATGCGCGTGACGCGAGGCACCGGCTGGCAGCCTGCCGCCGAGCGGCACAGTGGGGGAGGCGGCGGTGGGCGCGTTCGCGGTGGTGCGCTCCGTTCGGCTGCAAGCCCTCGCGCGGGCGGAACAGGGAGCGACGGACGCTGGCGGGTGACGGGCCCGCCTGGTCAGCGGTGACTTGAGCGGATCATGGGGGGTGCTGATCCGTTGGGGGCGAGTACCGGGGCACCACGGTTCTGACGGCCGCGCCGGGCGGGATCAGGCGGCAGTGTGGTGAGTGAGGATGTCCCTGATGTCGATGAGCCACTGGCGCAGTGGAACTCCTTTTGGAGGCGCGATGCGCAGACCGAGTACACGGGCGGCTTCCGTCAGGTCGTCGTCGTTCGGGTTGGCTGCGATGAACGCGTCGATGTCCGTGGCCGCGGCTCGGTGGTCCTCCGGGGACTCCAGGGCCAGGTAGTCGTCGACGGCCTCAGCGTGCGACTGGTACTCGGCGGAGAAGTCCTGGTGAAAGTAGGACCCCAGAAGGTGGGCGAGCGCGGGGAACCGCTCACGCCACTCCCAGGCAGTCTGCGGGCGGTGGGTGGAACCGTCGGCCGGCGGCTTCGCGAGGAAGTGGCTGAGGTGATGGCGGATGACCCGCAGGCAGTCCTCGACGCTCACGCCTGACGGCGGTTCGATGTGCGGAAGGAGGTCGACGTCGTCGGCTACCTCGTCGCTGAACAGGCCGACGGCGAGCAGATCGTCGAGCTCGCGTACTGCGGCTGCCGCACGCTGGGGTTTGGCCGCGACGACACGCAGGTAGGAGGTGAGCGCTGCGCCGGGTGCTTCCATCGTGTCGTCGAATGTGTTGCCGCTCCATTCGTACGCCTGCAGGAGGTCGTGCAGTTCCGTGAAGCGGTCGTGGATGGGCGCCATGGGCTGTGGACCTGTCTGGTTGCGGTCTTACGAGGTGGCTTCGGGGTAGGAGGTCAGGACGCGGTAGCCCAGAGGGACGGTCGGGTCCTTCTTGAGGACGACTTTCGCCCCCGTCACCCATTCTGGGGGCAGTCCGTTCTTGAAGTGGGTGCGAGACAAGCTCATTCCGGTGGGCTCTCCCAGCTCGGCCGAAAAGTCCTTCTTCCCCGCCGGCTTCCCGTTGTTCAACCAGTCCTCGATCTGCTTCTGCCGCTTGAGGACTACCGCCTGGGTGTGCTTCTGGGCCGAGGCGTGGTCGATGTACCGAGAGGCCGGTGGGGGCTCCGCCGGGCAGCAGGTCGCGCAGGACGGCGTGGAGGCGGTTGGTGGTGCGGGTCCGCTCGTTGACCAGGTCGTCATGACGCTCTGTGAGCAATCGGAGGATGGTGGACTGGTCCTCCGGAGTGACCTTGCGCAGGTCCTGGCGGAAGAGCGTGACCTGGGCGACGTGCAGGGCGTCGGCGGGGTCGGTCTTGCGGTCCCCTCCGGTGGCCAGCAGGCGTGCACGCGCGGACAGGGTGGAGGGGACGTCCACCACGTCCTCGCCCGCGGCGGCCAGTTGCTGGGCGAGCGCGCGGCCCAGGCCGCCGGCGCCTTCGATGGCGAAGCGACGCTCGGGCCACGGCTGGCACCAGCGCATCAGTTGCGTGAAGGTGCCTGCGTTGACGACGAAGCGCCGCTGGCCGGTCTTGTGGCCTGCGCCGTCCACGGCTACGGCGGTGTGAGAGGACTTGTGGGGGTCGATCCCGATCGTGATCACGCGCATCCCGGTCTGTACTCGAAGCGGCGAAGTATGCGGTGGGCACCCTGACTTGAAGTAGCGGTCGCACACGTTCATGCCTCTGTCGAGCCACACCGCGTGGGTGTCGGCCGGCGGCGGCACGCTATCGGAGAGCCAGCCCATGGGCGGCAAGGGGCACTGCGGGCCCGTGCCGACCGACACCCTGGACGCTACGGCTGCAGACCACGCGTCTGGGCCCGATTCAACAAGTCAGGGGCCTTGGCCTAGAAGGCACCGTCACAGTCCTGACCGCTCCACCGACCTGCGCTGGCCATCGGCACCGCATCGTCGAACTGGAGCACCGTGACCACCCTCAGCATGCCCGCTGCTTTCAGCACCGTCCAAGCCGCCGGGGCCGCTGCCGCGCCGCGTTCGGTGGTGCTCGGCGTCGACACCCACAAGGACGTGCACGTCGCTGCCGTCCTTGACCACCTGGGCGGGCTGCTGGACACCCGGGAGTTCCCGGCCACCGCGGCCGGCTACCGCTAACTTCTTGACTGTGCACGCCAGTTCGGAACAGTACTGCGGGCGGGGGTGGAGTGCACCGGCTCCTACGGCGCTGGCCTCGCCCGCTACCTCGCGACCCAGCGGGTGCCGGTGGTGGAGGTCAACCAGCCCGACCGATCCGCCCGGCGTCGCCGCGGGAAGACCGACGCCGTCGACGCCGAGGCTGCCGCCCGGGCCGCACTGTCGGGCACGGCACAGGCGCTGCCGAAGAGCGGCGACGGGCAGGTGGAGGTGCTGCGCATGCTCCGGTTGGCCAAGAACTCCGCGGTCAAGGCCCGTACCCAGGCGCTCAACCAGCTCAAGGCCGTGCTGGTCAACGCTCCCTCCGCCTTGTGCGAGGAGCTGGAGCCGCTCTCGACTGCACTACTGGTCCGCCGTTGCACGGAACTGGTCGACCCCCGCGACGGCAACCCGGCAGCCGGCACGGCAGTCTTCACGCTCCGTCTGCCCGCACAGCGCGTCTTGCGGCTTCGGCAGGAGGTCACCGAGCTCGGGCGGCGAATGACCGCAGCGGTCCGGGCCAGCGCACCCAGCCTGCTGGAGCGGCTCGGGATCGGGCCGGACTGTGCTGCGGCCCTGCTGATCACCGCTGGCGACAATCCCGAGCGGCTGAGCAGCGAGGCCTCCTTCGCCGCGCTGTGCGGCGCCAGCCCCGTCGAGAAGTCTTCGGGCAAGACCCGGCGCCGTCGGCTCAACCGGGGCGGGGACCGGCAGGCCAACGCCGCGCTGCATCGCATCGTGGTCACCCGCATGCGCCAGGACGAGCGCACTCGTAAGTACCTGGAGCGACGCACCGCCGAGGGACGTGGAAAGCGCGAAATAATGCGCTGCCTGAAACGCTACACAGCCCGCGAGGTCTACGCGTTGATACGGGCCGACATGATCACATGCCATCAGCGGCCTGACGATCCATCAACCCTCACGACCGCGACTTGACGAACATAGGGGCATCAAACACCACCATCACGGCCTGCACTTCCTCGCCTTGACCGACGAACGCGGCCGCGTGATCTGGATATCCGCCGCCCGGCCCGGCCGCACCCACGACATCACCGCCGTCCGCCACGACCACATCCTGGCCCACCTGCACGCCGCCGGCCTCGGCGCCCTCGCGGACCTCGGCTTCCGCGGCCTGGACAACGACGTACTCGACCCCGTGATCGTCACCGGCTTCCACGCCAGCCGCACCCACAAGCTCACCCCAGGCCAGAAGGACGCCAACCGCGTCCTCGCCGTCGGACGCGCGCCAGTCGAACACGGCTTCGCGCACCTCAAGAACTGGCGGACCCTCACGAAGCTCCGCACCGACCCCGCCCGCGCCACCCGCCTCCCGCGAGCCTTGCTCGTTCTGACGAACCTCGAAATCAACCGCTGACAGACGATCTACTCCACAGGCTCCCGCCCACGACCAGCGTGAGCACCCTGAGTACCGGTCACACCAGCCCTTTGACCTGCGACTTCAAGTTGGCGGAGGCTCATTGAGAGCGTCAACGCCCGCATCCGCAAGGCCGTCCGTGCCTGCGGGCACTTCCCCACGGAGCAGGCCGCCCTCAAATGTGTCTACATGGCCGTCATGAGCCTCCGACCGGCGCCGGCCGTAAACGCTGGACCATGCGCTGGAAGGACGCTGTGAACGCCTTTGACCTGGCCTTCGACGGCCGCCTCACCGCAGGCCAACTCTAGCCACACCAAACCCAGTTACACCGCTCGCTTGACTCTTCCAAGATTTTCGTAGCCGGTGATTCCCGTGGACTTTGAGGTCAGCTGAGCAGGATGCGCTGGCGTAGGAGGGGGTGTGCGGCGCGGCC
>NZ_JBHVST010000175.1:0-13877 GCF_042885015.1 Streptomyces sp. NPDC058086
CCTGGCACGCTCGACGGAGTTACCCCCCCCCCACCGGCGGGGGCCGTTCGCGCAGGTCCCCGCGTCCATTAACGGGGCGCGGGGAACTGCGCGATCTTTTAAACGGCAAGCTGGCCGACGGTGACTTCTCACCGTCGGCCAGCTCAAGCCACTGCGTTACGACCGCGGCTTCTCGCGCATCTCGTACGTCGCGATGACGTCGTCGACCTTGATGTCGTTGAAGTTTCCGAGGTTGATACCACCCTCGAAGCCTTCGCGGATCTCGGTGACGTCGTCCTTGAAGCGACGCAGACCGGAGATGTTGAGGTTCTCCGCGATGACCTTGCCGTCGCGGACGAGGCGCGCCTTGGTGTTGCGCTTGACCTCGCCCGAGCGGACCAGGACACCGGCGATGTTGCCCAGCTTGGACGACTTGAAGACCTCGCGGATCTCCGCCGTGCCGAGCTCGACCTCTTCGTACTCCGGCTTGAGCATGCCCTTGAGGGCCGCCTCGATCTCCTCGATGGCCTGGTAGATCACCGAGTAGTACCGGACGTCGACGCCCTCGCGCTCCGCCATCTGCGCCGCGCGGCCCGCAGCGCGGACGTTGAAGCCGATGACGATCGCGTCGGAGCCGGTCGCCAGGTTGATGTCCGACTCGGTGACCGCACCCACACCGCGGTGCAGGACACGGATGTCGACCTCGTCGCCGACGTCGAGCTGGAGCAGCGAGGACTCGAGAGCCTCCACCGAACCGGACGCGTCGCCCTTGATGATGAGGTTGAGTTCCTGCACCAGACCGGCCTTGAGGGCCTCGTCCAGGTTCTCCAGGGAGAACCGGACACCCCGGCGGGCGAAGTTGGCGTTGCGCTCACGCGCCGCGCGCTTCTCGGCGATCTGACGCGCCGTGCGGTCCTCGTCGACAACCAGGAAGTTGTCGCCGGCGCCCGGGACGTTGGTGAGACCGAGGACGAGGACCGGGGTCGAGGGACCCGCCTCTTCCACGTTCTCGCCCTTGTCGTCGAGCATCGCGCGGACACGGCCGTACGCGTCGCCGACCACCATGGTGTCGCCGACCCGCAGGGTGCCTCGCTGGACCAGGACGGTCGCGACGGCGCCGCGGCCACGGTCGAGGTGGGACTCGATCGCGATGCCCTGCGCGTCCTGCTCCGGGTTGGCCCGCAGGTCGAGCGAGGCGTCCGCGGTCAGGACCACGGCCTCCAGCAGCTCCTCGATGTTGAGGCCCTGCTTGGCGGAGATGTCGACGAACATCGTGTCGCCGCCGTACTCCTCGGCCACCAGACCGAACTCGGTGAGCTGACCGCGCACCTTGGTCGGGTCGGCACCCTCGACGTCGATCTTGTTGACCGCGACCACGATCGGCACGTCGGCCGCCTTGGCGTGGTTCAGCGCCTCGATCGTCTGGGGCATCACACCGTCGTTGGCCGCCACCACGAGGATCGCGATGTCGGTCGACTTCGCACCACGGGCACGCATGGCGGTGAACGCCTCGTGACCCGGGGTGTCGATGAAGGTGATCCTGCGCTCTTCTTCGTTGACCTGGGTCGTGACCTGGTACGCACCGATGTGCTGCGTGATACCGCCGGCCTCGCCCGCGACGACGTTCGTCTTGCGGATGGTGTCGAGAAGGCGGGTCTTACCGTGGTCGACGTGACCCATGACGGTCACGACCGGCGGACGCGCGACGAGGAACTCCTCGCCACCCTCGTCCTCGCCGAACTCGATGTCGAAGGACTCGAGCAGCTCGCGGTCCTCCTCCTCGGGGCTGACGATCTCGAGGACGAAGTTCATCTCGTCCGCGAGGAGCTTCAGCGTCTCGTCGGAGACGGACTGCGTGGCAGTGACCATCTCGCCGAGGTTCATCATCACGCCGACGAGCGACGCCGGGTTGGCGCCGATCTTCTCCGCGAAGTCGGTGAGGGACGCACCGCGCGACAGGCGGACGGACTGTCCGTTGCCGCGAGGCAGCATCACGCCGCCGACCGACGGGGCCTGCATGGCCTCGTACTCCTGGCGCCTCTGCCGCTTCGACTTGCGACCACGACGCGCCGGACCGCCGGGACGGCCGAACGCACCCTGCGTGCCACCACGGCCACCGGGACCACCCGGACGACCGCCGAAGCCGGGACGGCCACCGCCGCCACCGCCGGGACCACCGGGACGACCGGCGAAACCGCCGCCGCCACCGCCGGGACCAGCCGGACGACCCGCGAAGCCGCCACCGCCGCCACCGGGACGACCGGCGAAGCCGCCGCCACCCGGACGACCGCCGCCGCCACCGGGACCACCGGGACGACCGCCGCCGCCACCGGGACCGCGGCCACCGGGGCCACCACCGGGACGGGGACTGCCCGCAGCGGGACGCTGCGGCATCATGCCGGGGTTGGGACGGTTACCGGCGGGGCCACCGCCGGGACGCGGAGCGCCACCCTGCGGACGAGGCATGCCGCCCGGGGTCGGACGGGCACCGCCCGGACCGCCCTGCGGACGCGGAGCGCCGCCGGGACCGCCCTGGGGACGGGGACCACGGTCCTGACCCGCGCCCTGCGGACGCGGAGCGCCACCGGGACGGTCGCCACCGGGACGCGGGGCACCGCCCGGACGGGGCGCCTGGGGGCGCGCCATGCCGGTGGAGCCACCAGAGGTGAACGGGTTGTTGCCCGGACGCGGGCCGGCCGGACGAGCGCCGGGACGCGGGGCCTGGCCGCCGGGACGCGGGGCGCCCTGACGGTCGCCGCGCTCGGGACGGTCGCCGCGACCCTGACCACCCTGGCCGGGACCACCGGCCGGACGGGCACCGCCGGGACGCGGAGCCTGGCCACTGGGACGCGGGGCGCCCGGACGGGGACCTGCGGCGGGAGCCGCGGGAGCCGACGGGGGCGCGGTGAACTCGGCCGCGACCGGAGCCGGAGCCGCCGGAGCGGGCTTCGGGGCGGGCTTGGGACCCGGGGTCGGGCGCGGACCCGCAGCGGCCGGGGTGACCGGAGCCGCCGGAGTTGCCGGAGTGACCGGAGCAGCGGCCGGGCGCTCGGCCACGGCCGGCTTCGGGGCCGGCGGGCGCGGGGCGGCCGGACGGGCAGCCTGCGCCGGAGAGGGGGCACCCGGCTTCGCCGGGGCAGCCTTACGAGCGGGGGCGGGCTTGCCGCCACCGCTGCCCTGCTGGAGGGCGTCAGTCAGTTTGCGTACAACGGGCGCCTCGATCGTCGAGGACGCCGAACGGACGAATTCACCGAGTTCTTGGAGCTTGGCCATGACGACCTTGCTCTCAACCCCGAACTCCTTGGCGAGTTCGTATACCCGGACCTTAGCCACTTCGCTCCTTTTAGGTCCGGGATGCGTCCGGACCGTCGCTACTTCATGGGCGTACTCATCGCGTGCTCATCGAGTGCTCATCGCAATCTCGACCTACTTCCAACTCGCGGGGTACCAGGGCCGCACGGGGGTTCCGTACGACGCTCCTTACGGTGTTGCCTGCTCGACGCAGAGGCGCAACGCCGCTGTGTCGAGCGGTCCCGGGGCACGCAGCGCCCGTGGGAACGCCCGGCGGCGTACCGCCAGGTCGAAACAGACCAGGGCGGGGTGCACATATGCGCCCCGGCCGGGCAGCGTACCGCGATGATCGGGGACACATTCACCCTCGATCGCCACGATCCGCAGCAGATCAGTCTTGGCCGCTCGCTCCCGGCACCCCACACAGGTGCGTTCAGGGCATGCGCGGGCTCGCGTCCGGCCAGACACTCTTAAGTCTACCTCCCCGCACCGACCTCACCCCTTTGGGGCAAGAATCGAACGGTTGTTGTCGTGATCTAAGCCACCTACGGCTCAGAACTATTCCCGGTGCTGGTCCGCGCCGCGCCGAGCGGTCTCGTCGGACGGCTGCTCGGTGTCCGGACGGATGTCGATGCGCCAGCCGGTGAGGCGGGCCGCGAGGCGGGCGTTCTGGCCCTCCTTGCCGATCGCCAGCGACAGCTGGTAGTCCGGGACGGTCACGCGCGCGGAGCGGGCCGCGAGGTCCACGACCTCGACCTTCGAGACGCGGGCCGGGGAGAGCGCGTTCGCCACCATCTCGGCCGGGTCGTCCGACCAGTCGACGATGTCGATCTTCTCGCCGTTCAGCTCGGCCATCACGTTGCGCACCCGGCCGCCCATGGGGCCGATGCAGGCGCCCTTGGCGTTCAGACCCGAACGGGTGGACCTGACGGCGATCTTCGTACGGTGACCGGCCTCGCGTGCGATCGCGGAGATCTCGACGGAACCGTCGGCGATCTCCGGAACCTCCAGCGCGAAGAGCTTCTTCACCAGATTGGGATGCGTACGCGACAGGGTGACGGACGGACCGCGCACGCCCTTCGCCACCCGAACGACGTACGAGCGCAGCCGCAGCCCGTGCTGATACGTCTCTCCCGGGACCTGCTCCTGCACCGGCAGGATGGCCTCCAGCTTGCCGATGTCGACGAGCACGTTCTTGGGGTCGCGCCCCTGCTGTACGACACCCGTGACGATGTCGCCCTCACGCCCGGCGTACTCACCGAGCGTCGCGTCGTCCTCGGCGTCCCGCAGGCGCTGCAGGATGACCTGCTTGGCGGTGGTCGCGGCGATCCGGCCGAACCCCGACGGGGTGTCGTCGAACTCGCGTACCTCCTGCCCCTCCTCCAGGTCCTCGGGGTCCTCCTTCGCCCACACGGTCACATGGCCGGTCTCCCGGTCGAGCTTGACGCGCGCGTGGCGGCGGCTTCCCTCGGTGCGGTGGTAGGCGATGAGGAGGGCCGACTCGATCGCCTCGACCAGCAGGTCGAAGGAGATCTCCTTCTCCCGTACCAAGCCCCGCAGGGCACTCATGTCGATGTCCACGGCTACGCCTCCTCTGCGTTCTCTTCGTTCTTGTTCTTACGGTTGAACTCGACCTGGACGCGGGCCTTGGCGATGTCCTGGAAGGCGAGCCGCTTGGCGGTGGGCTTGCGCCCCTTCACGCCCGGCACCTCGACATCGACTCCCTCTTCGTCCACGTCGAGGATTCTCGCGACCAACTCGTCGCCGTCCCCCAGCTGGAACTTCACCAGGCGGTCCGTGGCGCGTACGTAGTGACGGTGCTCCTTGAGCTCACGCTCGGCACCGGGGGTTCCGACCTCGAGGGTGTACTCGCCCTCGCCCATCGCGTCCGTCTCGTCGAGCTTCGCCGAGAGCGCGCGGCTCACATCGGCGATCGCGTCCAGATCGGCACCTTCGTCCGAATCGACGACAACACGCAGCACACGCTTACGTCCGACCGAGTCCACTTCGACCTCTTCGAGGTCGAGGCCCTGAGAGCTGACGAGCGGTTCCAGCAGTACTCGCAGCCTCTCGCTCTGGGTGGTGCTCATCCGGGTGACTCCTCGGCCGCGTGTGCTGTTGTGGGTTGGTCGTGTGTCTGGTCAAAGGGTATCCGGTCGCAGAGGGTGTTGCCGTCCACCGTCCCCCGCCCCCGGGGGCTGAGTCGCGGGGCGAGCCCCTGGGGGGTGATCGGGTGGGGCACGGGTACCGTGATCACGGGCGTGCCGCCCTCCCTTTCGTACGAGCCTTCCGAGGACGTCTGCCGTGCCGTTCACCCTGCCGCCGCGCTCCCCCTCGGGGCCGCGCCGAAGGAGCCTGCTCGCCTCCGCCGCGGGCACCTTCGTGCTCGTGGGCTGTTCCGCCCCCGAGTCGTCCACCGACACCACGGTCGAGACCCCCTCGGCCGCGGACCGCGCACGCGCGCGTGCGGCCCGCGACAGCGAGACGCTCGCGGCACGCTACGCCGCCGTGATCACCGCCCATCCCCCACTGGCGGCCCGGCTGAAGCCACTGCGGGCGGAGGTCGTACGGCACGCGAAGGCGTTCGGGAGCAGCTCAGCCGCCGGCAGTCGGCCCTCCGCCTCCGGCTCGCCGTCGGCTTCCGCCTCGGCGCACCCCAGCCCCTCCCCCACCGTGCCCGCCCAGGAGAAGGACGCTCTCGCCGACCTCGCCACCGCCGAGCGCACCTTGGCCGACCAGCGGACGAAGGCCCTGCTGACGGTCCCGGGCGAGCTGGCCAGGCTGCTGGCCTCGGTGGCCGCGGCCGGCGCCGCACACGCGTTCCTGCTGACGGAGGGTGCCAAGTGAGCACGACCGAGGACACAAAGAGCACCAAGGAGGCCGAGCAAGCCGAGCTCGGCGCGTTGCAGGCCGCGCTCGCCGCCGAGCACGCCGTCGTCTACGGGTACGGAGTCGTCGGCGGCCGGATCGACGAGGGACGCCGGGGCGAGGCCCGCTCGGCGTACGACGCCCATCGGGCCCGGCGCGACGAACTCGCGCGCGCCGTACGGGACCTGGGCGGCAGGCCGGAGGTCTCCGCGGCGGCGTACGCGCTGCCGTTCGCCGTGAAGGACTCCGCCGCGGCCGTACAGCTCGCGGCCGACTTGGAGGAACGCGTGGCCGGGGCGTACTCCGACCTCGTACGCGCCTCCTCGGGCGATCGGCGGCGCACGGCCGCCGAGGCGCTGCGGGAGGCGGCGGTGCGGGCGGTGCGCTGGCGCGGGGAGAGCGTAGCCTTCCCTGGTCTCGCCGAGCGGGCGGCCCCCTCGGCCACCCCTGCCGCGGCGACGCCGTCGCCCTCGTGACGCGCCCCTGACGGCCCGGACGAGACGACCTGGACGACTTGGACGACTTGGACCAGCTGGAAAGGAACACCTCGCGCAATGGACTCGCGCATGGCCTTCGAACCGCCGCGGCGCCTGGTACGGGCACTCGGCGAGACGCAGCGGAGCGGGTCCAACGGCTCCGGCGGGTCCGACGGGACGGGCGAGTGGCTGGACAAGCTGCCCGTGCTGGCGCAACAGGCGATCGATCTACGCGAGTTGACCGTGGAGCGGGTGCAGGCACCCGGCGGCCGCAGCAGCCTTGTCCTGCTTGTCCGGCAGGCCGACGGGACGCCCGCCGTGCTGAAGCTGGCGCCGCCGCGGGCCCGTCCGGAGAGCGAGCGGGCCGCGCTCGCCCACTGGGACGGACGGGGCGCCGTACAGCTCCTCAACCCCGCCGACGCGCAGGGTGACACCCTCGGCGTACTGCTGTTGGAGCGCCTGCGTCCCGATCTGTCCGTGCGTTCGCTGCCGGAGGCGAAGGCTCTGCTGGAGGCGGCCGGGACGCTGCGACGGCTGTGGGTCGAACCACCCGCCACCCATGTCTTCGAGACCGTCGCCGAGCGGACCGGGCGGCAGGCCGAGGCGATGCGGGCGGCGGCGAGCGCCGACAGCGAGGTCGCGCCCCTGGTCGACGCGGCGCTCGCGGCCCGCGAGGAGCTCCTCGCCGGCCCGCCCGAGGAGCGGCTGCTGCACGGCACCTTCCGGCAGAGCAAGGTGCTCGCCGGTGAGCGCATGCCCTGGCTGGCCGTGGGCCCGGACCCGGTGGTCGGCGAGTGCGCCTTCGACCTGGCCCGGCTGGTCCGGGACCGGGTGGAGGACCTGATCGCGTCCCCTTCCGGATCGTCGATCACACGGCGACGGGTCAAGCGGCTCGCCGAGTCCCTGGAGGTGGACCAGGAGCGGCTGCGGGGCTGGACGTTGTTCCGGGCGGTCGAGTCCGGCGTACGGGCGGGGCGGGTCGGGCGTCCGCAGGACGCGGAGCTGCTGCTGGAGTTCGCGGGCTGGCTCTGACCGACCCTGCCAGGACCTAGCCCTGACTTCCTTGTGTGGTGGCGAGTTTGAGGGCCAGTACCGGGCAGTCGGCGGCGGCTCTGCGGGCGCGTTTCAGGGTGGTGGATGGAAGGGGGGCCTCGCCCAGGAGCGGGTAGCCCCACTCGTCGAGCGTGATGTGTTCGGGGAGGAGTTCCGCGCACAGGCCGTGGCCCTGGCAGGCGGTCCAGTCGACATCCAGACGGTGCGTGCGGTCCGCACGGTCGGTGCGGTGGGCGTGGCGGGCCATGTCAGTTCCTGTTCGCGGGGACGGGCAGCAGCGGGGTGTGGTCGGTCGCCGTGCAGTGGCCCGCGGCGTGCGCGTCGAGTTCGGCGGCGAAGGTCGTGAGCGCGCTGCGCACCAGGCGGACCGTGCCGTCGGGGTGGTGGCAGGCGCCGCGGCCCTCGACGAGTCCGGCCCAACGGGCGATGTCGTCGCGGGTGCCGCCCTGCGGACCGGGTGCGGCCAGGGTCTGGAAGGCGGCGGCGATACGGGGCAGACCGTTGAGGCAGGGTCCGCACTGGCCCGCCGACTCGAGGGCCAGGTAGCGCAGCACACGGGCGGTCTCGGCCAGGCCGCAGCGGCCTGTGGGCAGCGCGGCGAGCACGCCCGCGCCGAGGTCGGCGACGGTCAGCGTGCGGGTCGCGGCCCCGGCGGCCGGGAGCCAGGTGCCGTGGTAGCCGCCGACCAGGACCGCGCCGATGCCGTCCAGCGGGAGGAGACGGTGCAGCGGCATACCGAAGGGGGCTTCGACGACCCGTACCTCGCGGCCGGGCACATGCACCGTGCACAGGGCGCTGCCCGGTTCGGCCGGGGTGCCCACCGAGCGGAACCAGTCGGCGCCGTAGCGGGCGATCAGGGCGAGGTGGGCGAGCGTCTCGACGTTCTGGACGAGCGTCGGCGCGCGGTGCACGCCCTGTTCACGCACCGGGGGCCGCTGGTGGCGCGGGAGGGCCGCGTGTCCGCAGACGTACTGGGTGAGGGCCGAGGACTGGCCGGACAGGAAGCGCTTCGGGACGCGTACCGTGCGCACCCGCAGCGGGTCCCGTCGCTCGGCGAGCGCCGCTTCGAGGGGCGTGGCGTGGTCCTCGACCGCGAGGTACGCCTCCCCCGCGCCGACCGCTTCGGCCGCCAACTGCAGCCCGTCCAGGACGAGATGGGGCGACAGCCGCAGCAGCGTCCTGTCCTTCGCGCTCGCGGGCTCGCCCTCCGCGCCGTTGGCGACGACGACCGGGGTGCGACCGGTGCGGCGGCCCGCCTCGGCGACCGAGACCAGCTTGCGGTACGTGGGGAAGGCGGCGCCGCCGCGGCCGGTGAGCCCGGACTCGGCGATCGTGCGCAGCAGTTGGGCCGGGTCTCCGTGCACGACCGGGCCGTAGCGCTGCTCGTGGGTGGTGAAGCCGGCCGGGGCGCCACCGGGGGCGAGCAGGCGGGGTGGCATGTAGATGTCCGTAAAGGTGGTGGCCATGGTCGTCGCAGTCGCAGTCGCGGTTACTGTCACGGTCGTGGTCATGGGCGGGCTCCTTCGGGCGTACGGGCTTCGGCCGTACGGAGCAGGGTGGACGGGGATCGCCCGGAGGCTCGGGCCGCGTGGGCGACGCGGATGCCGAAGGCCGTGAGGACCGCGGCCACGCAGGAGATCGTCAGCCACAGCATCCAGCCGGCGCCGGTGTCCGTGCCGATGCCGATGCCGTGGATGAGCGCGATCGGCCAGGAGGCATAGGCCAGCCAGTGGACGGCGCGCCAGGCGCGGTGCCCGACGCGGGCTCGGAGCAGGCTGGTGATCAGTACCGCGACCATCAGATCGAGGGCCACCGTACCGAGGCCCAGCCAGAGGGGTTGGTAGGTGGAGGCGAACGGGACGAGGACGTCGAGGAGGCTGATGCTCACATAGCTGTCGACGACCGCGGCCGTGATGTGCAGGGCCAGAAAGACGGTGGCGGAGAGGGAGAGGACGCGGTGCAGCTGGACCGTCCCGAACCTCGGGAGGCCGGGGAGTCTGCCGCGCAGACGTACGGCGATGCCCAGGAGTACGACGACGGTGAACAGGACCAGGCTGACCGCTCCGGTGGCCCTGTTGGCGTACCAGAGGAGGGAGGAGTCGCTCATGCGGCGGCCTCGGGTCCGGACCAGGCCGGGCCGGAAGTCGGCCAGCCCGGTGTCGTCACCACCGTGCCGTCCTTCGCCACCAGACGTGCGGGCAGGCCGAGCCTTGCCAGCCACCGTTCCGCGCCCGCGCCCTTGACCAGAGCCGCCGTGCCGGCCGCGTTGGCGTCCGCGCAGGTCGCGGCGGCCACGGAGACGGTGCGCCAGGGGGTCTCGGCGGGCAGGCCGGTGTACGGGTCGACGATGTGGTGGAGATCGTGGGCGCCCCGGCGCCAGCGGCGGGCGGTGGTGCCGGAGGTCGCGAGGCCGCCGCTCCGGATGGCGACCATGGCGTACGTCCCCGGCGCGGGTGTCTCCTCGACCGGGCCCGTGGCGTCCTGGACGCGGATGCGCCAGCCGTCTGCCGGGGGGTCGCCGGCCACGGCCGTGTCGCCGCCCAGGCTCACCAGGACTCCGCAGCCCGCCGCCTCGGCGAGCAGGGCGGCGGCCTTGTCGGCGGCCCAGGCCTTGGCCGTGGCGCCCAGGTCGAGCTGGACCCCGGCCGGGACGGTGACCGTGTCGGTCGCGCGGTCCAGGGTCACCGCGCGCCAGCCCGGGACCGGGCGGACGGTGAGCCGGACCGGGCGGTCGTCCTCCTGGACCAGCCGGAAGTCGCGGTCGTAGCCGAGGGCGCCGATGGCCGAGCCGACCGTGGGATCGACGGTCCCGTCGGTCGCGGCGGCGGCGCGCAGGGCGACGGCCAGCGCCTCGGCGAGCAGCGGGCTGACCCTGACCGGGCGGCCCTGTGCCTGGTCGAGGGCCACCAGTTCCGAGTCCTGGCGGAACCGGCTGCACGCGGCGTCGACCTCGGCGAGGTGCCGGGCGAGAAGCAGGTTGCAGGAGTCCAGCAGGGCCGGATCGGTGGTGACCAGGCGGACGCTGGTGCCGAGGGCGCGCCAGTCGGCGGCGGCCGTGGTGCGGCGGGTGAGCGTGGCCATCACGACGCCCCCGAGGTGGAGTCGGCGGTGCCGCCGCTGGAGGAGGTGGGGCTGGCGGAGGGGGCCTGAAGGGTCGAGTCCGTACTGCCGCTCGAATCGCTGTCGCTGCCCGTGGTCGACGACTCCGAACCGGACGACTCCGTACTCGTCGCACTCGTCGCACTCGTCGTGCCGCTCGCAGCCGTGTCCGCGTCCGCCTGCATTGTGCCGACCAGGGCGAAGACCCCGGCTGCCGCCGCCAGCGTGACCGCCGCCGCAGCGGCCGCCGTGCGCCGTGCTCCTCTGCGGACCGCCGCGGCGGCCCCCCGCTCGCTGCCTGTCATGGCTGCTCCCCTCCGAATGACGCTCTGTCACGTCCTACGGTCGGGGAGCAGCCTGAGAGAAGTCTGTGAGGCACCCGTACGCCTCGAAAGAAGTCTCTGAGAGACGTCTTTGATTTCAGACTTCAAGCAGTTCGGCTACTCGGCCGGTTCTGCTACTCGGCCGCCAGGCGGGCGATCGCCTCGTCCACGGTCAGCTCCTCGCGCTCGCCGGTGCGGCGGTCCTTCAGCTCGAGGACGCCCTCGGCCGAGCGGCGCCCGGCCACCAGGATCTTCGGTACGCCGATGAGCTCGGCGTCCGTGAACTTCACGCCCGGGGAGACCCCGGCGCGGTCGTCCACGAGGACGCGTACGCCCGCCGCGCCGAGCTTCTCCGACACGTCGAGGGCGAGCTCGGTCTGCAGGGCCTTGCCGGCGGCGACGACGTGGACGTCGGCGGGAGCGATCTCCTTGGGCCAGCACAGCCCCTGCTCGTCGGCCGACTGCTCGGCGAGCGCCGCGACCGCGCGGGAGACGCCGATGCCGTACGAGCCCATGGTCACGCGGACCGGCTTGCCCTGCTGGCCGAGGACGTCGAGCTGGAAGGTGTCGGCGTACTTGCGGCCGAGCTGGAAGATGTGGCCGATCTCGATGGCGCGGTCCAGCTTGAGGCCGGTGCCGCACTTGGGGCACGGGTCGCCCTCTTCCACCACGACGACGTCCAGGTGGTCGTCGACCTCGAAGTCGCGGCCGGCCACGACGTTCTTCGCGTGCGTGTTGACCTTGTTGGCGCCGGTGATCCAGGCCGTGCCGGGGGCCACCCGCGGGTCGGCGATGTAGCGGACCTTCTCCAGGCCCTGCGGGCCGACGTAACCGCGGACGAGGTCGCCGCGGCCCTCGAAGTCCTCGGCGGTGACGAGTTCGACGACGGCGGGCGCGAGGTGCTCGCCCAGCTTGCCGAGGTCGACCTCGCGGTTGCCGGGGACGCCTACGGCCACGATCTCGCCGTCGACCTTGACCAGGAGGTTCTTGAGGGTGGCGGAGGCCGGGACGCCGAGGTGCTGGGCGAGCGTCTCGATGGTGGGGGTGTCGGGGGTGTCCAGCTCCTCGACCGGGCCGACGCCGGAGCCGTCCACCGGCTTCAGGGCGAAGGTGACGGCCTCCGTGTTGGCCGCGTAGTCGCAGGACGGGCAGTCCACGAAGGTGTCCTCACCGGCCGCGGCGGGCGCGAGGAACTCCTCCGACGCCGAGCCGCCCATGGCGCCCGAGACGGCCGACACGATGCGGTAGTCCAGGCCCAGGCGGGCGAAGATCTTCTGGTAGGCGGCGCGGTGCAGCGCGTACGACTCCGCGAGGCCCTCGTCCGTCGTGTCGAAGGAGTAGGAGTCCTTCATCTGGAACTCGCGGCCGCGCAGCACGCCGGAGCGCGGGCGGGCCTCGTCGCGGTACTTCGTCTGGATCTGGTACAGCATGACCGGCAGGTCCTTGTAGGACGCGACCTGGTCCTTCACGACGAGCGTGAAGATCTCCTCGTGGGTCGGGCCGAGCAGGTACTCGCCGCCCTTGCGGTCCTTCAGACGGAAGAGGAGGTCGCCGTACTCCTCCCAGCGGGCGGAGGCCTCGTAGGGCTCCTTGGGCAGCAGGGCCGGCAGGAGGACCTCCTGCGCCCCGATGGCGTCCATCTCCTCGCGTACCACCCGGGAGATGTTGTCGAGGACCTTCTTGCCGAGCGGCAGCCAGGTCCAGATGCCGGCGGAGTTGCGGCGTACGTAGCCGGCGCGGACGAGCAGCTTGTGACTGAGCGTCTCGGCGTCCGCCGGGTCGTCACGCAGTGTCTTGACCATCAAACGGGACATGCGCTGGACCTGGGCCATGGTTCTCGACTCCTGCTGCGTAAGGGTGATGGCTAGGAGGTTAGCCGGGCGGCCCATCCCGGTGGAAATCGGTTGGTCCCCCGGCCGGAGGGCAGGCCCAGGCGCTCAGCGCCTGCGCAGGGGCAGCGGAGCGCCCATGACGGCGTACGGCTTGGGTGCGCTGGGGAAGAGAACCTGCCGCGCGAGGTCCTCGTACCCGAGGGAGCGGTACAGGCCGCGGGCCGGGCTGTCGGTGTCGATGGCGGAGAGGATCGAGCGGGGTTCGGTGGCGCTGTCCGTGATGCCGGTGATCAGGGACCGGCCCAGGCCGTGGTTCTGGTAGTGCGGGTGGACGTGCAGCTCGGTGATCACGAAGGAGTGGTCGAGCCAGGCGTCGCGTCCCTGGGCGCGCAGATACGGTTCCACGACGGTGGACCACCAGTGGGTGCGGTCGTTGGGCATGCCGTAGACGAAGCCGACGAGCCGTCCGTCGACCGTCGTCGCGCCGAGTGCGCGGGCTCCCGGGTAGGTGAGGTGACGCAGCACGATCTGACGGCGTACGGCGATCTCGTCGGCGCCCAGCCCGAAGGCGAGGGCCTGCACGGCGAGCGCCTCGTCGACGCGCGCCGCGAGATCCAGCGGGCCGACGACCACGTCGTCGGGGTTGCGGGGGCCCTGACCGGGAAAGCGCAGCATGCCGGGGAGACTACCGGGGCGCTTCGCCGGATCGCGCCGGGACTACGGGAGGTTGTGTCGGGTGCGGCCGGGTCACGGGCCGATCGGGAGTCCTTCTGGGGCCGGTCCGAGGTCGGTCGGGAGCCGGTCCGAGGTCGGTCGGGGGCCGGTCCGAGGTCGGTCGAGGAGTTCCCCGGGCCTCTGCGAGCGCTAGGTCCTGTCGTCACATTCCCGTCGTCCGCCCGGAGGGCGGGCCCTGCGGCGTCATGGGGGTCCCCCCTGCTCGAGCGGAGTCGAGAGCT
>NZ_JBHVST010000176.1:0-13641 GCF_042885015.1 Streptomyces sp. NPDC058086
CGGAGGGCATGACCTCACGGTGGGCCGCACCGTAGGAACGCAGCTTGTCCGTGACGACCACCCGCGGCACCGACCGGGTCTTCTTCATCAGCCTGCGGAAGAAGCGTCGGGCGGTGGCCTTGTCCCGCCGGATCTGGACGAGGATGTCGACCAGGACGTTGCCGTCCTGGTCGACAGCCCGCCACAGGTACTTCAGCTCCCCGTTGATCCTGACGAACACCTCGTCCAGGTGCCACTTGTCCCCGGGCCGGGGCCGGGGCCGGGGCCGGCGGCGGCGCAGTCCGTCCGCGTCGGCCTGGCCGAACTTGGCGCACCAGCGGCGCACTGTCTCGTAGGAGACGATGACGCCGCGCTGGAGCATCAGCTCCCCGACCTCGCGGAAGCTGAGCGGAAAGCGGAAGTACAGCCACACGCAGTGGGAGATCACCTCGACCGGGTACCGGTGCTCCCTGTACGACGGTGACGCGCTCGCCACGGACGACCCCCTCCCAGCATGATCAACCAGAAGATCATCCCACCCGGTCAGCCAACGTGACAGCGCCGATCGCTCAGCTGATTAGCGACGCTTGGCAACCCTGCGCTGGCGCGTACAGCCATTGCCCGGGAACGTCCGCGTCCCCGTCCGCGTCCGCGACATCGTCCTCGGCGCCAGGCCCCACTCGTCGGTGAACACCGGCCGACACTCCCTGGTGGACAGATCGAGCCGACCACCGGTCCCGCCGGGTCAGGTGCGGGTGAGGTCGGACAGGAGTGCGGGCAGGAGGCGTTCCTCCATGACCGTGCTGCCCGACTCCGCCATGGCACGGGCCAGTTCAGGGTCCCAGGGGCTGGCCGCGGGCGGTCCCGCGAGCGGTGTGGACTCGCCCTTGCTGAGTGCCGCCGTGTAGTCGGCGGCGGTCATCCGCCAGGGGCGGGCGCCGTGGCGGGCCACGGCGCCCGCGGTGATGCGCAGGCCGGCCCAGTCGAAGTCGGCGCGCCAGTGCAGCCGGGCTCCCGCGCGTACGGCGTCGCCGAGCAGTTTGTGGCAGGCGGCAGACGCGACGCCCTCGGTGCAGACGAGGGCCGCGCTCGTGTCCTGGAGTTCTCCGGCCGCGGCACGCAGTACGGCCGGGTTCTCGCAGACGAAGATGGTGCGGGCGGCTGGAACGACCGGGGCGGTGGCGAGTTGGTGGAGCGTGAGCCGGAAGGGGATGCCGAAGTCGGCGGCATCGCGCAGCCAGTCACAGACCACGGTGTCGCCCTCGGCCCCGATGTTGAGGACGAGTACCTGGCTGGCGAGGTCGTCGGCGATGGCTCCGGCGCTCTCCCACAGGGCGCGCCGCCCGGCCCGCACGCGCGGGATGTCGCCACCGGTGCGCTGGGCGAGGGCGCGCAGGACGAGCTGTTCGAGTGGGCTGCCGGGGACGAGGGCCTTGGTGTCGCCGGTGGCCCACTCGGCGAGGACCGGAAGCGGCAGGACGCCGGCCGGGTGCGCAGGGGGCCGGTCCTGGTCACCGGGGAAGCGGTCCCGGTCGCCGGGGAGGCTTTCCAGGACGCGTACCGCCGCGTCGAGGAGGGGTGCGTCCCCGCGGCGTACGAGACGGGTGAGGGTGCCGTCGGCGGCGATCCGCTCCAGCCAGGCCGCGAACCATCCCTGCCCGGCGAGTCGGCTGGAGTGGGCGGACTTCAGGGCTTGTTCGCGGCGCGCTTCCTCGTCGGACCGTTCGGCCGGCCGGTCACGCAGTGGGCCGTGGAGTCGGTCGAGGGTCGTCAGCAGACCGGTGCCGTAGCGGTCGTGCAGATACCCGTCCAGCTCGTGCAGGGATATGGCGAGGCGCTGGGCGTTCTCGGCCCGGTAGCGGCCGGTGATGCCGATGACGGTGCGGCGTTCGGCCTCACTGGGCCCCTCGAGGCCGATGTCACCGTCGAGCGCGCCGCTGGTGCGCTCGAGCCTGCGGCGGGCGGCAGCAAGCAACCGGCTCCATCCCTCGCCCTGCAACTCGTCGTGCTCACGGTACTCACGCCGCTCAGCTGACAACCGCGGCCTCCTCGGGCGTCGGGACGCGCCGGGTGCCGGGCGAGCCGAGGGCGGCGGTGAGATCGCCGGTGTCGTCGGCGAGGAGCCGGTCGCCGTCCCAGACGAGCAGCAGCGCGGAGACGGTGTGGTCGACGGCGGTGTGCGCGAGGTCGTAGTGGGCGGCGGCGGACACGGAGGCGTGGGCGACCCACAGGTCGTAGCCGGTCATGAACAGGTCGAGGTCGAACTGGGCGGCCAGCGAAATGAGTTCGCCGCGCCCGGTGTCGTCCACGCCCGCGAAGGCCTCGTCGAGGGCGAGCAGGCGGGGGGCGTGCGGGTCTGCGGAGTTGAGCATGGCGTGCGCGGCGGCGAACAGCGGCAGGTGCAGCGACACGGACTGCTCACCGCCCGACAGCCTGCTGTGCCGGGCGCGGGTGAGCCGCTCCTCCGTCTTTCCGGACTCGCCGGGCTGTACCAGCTGGAACTCGAACTGCCGCCAGTGCCGGTAGTCGAGGACCTCGGCGAGCAACTCTCGGTAGGGCTGGTCGCGGTGGCGGGCGCGGGCGGTCTTGATCTGCGCGGCAAAGTGGACGCGCACCCGGGCGAGACCGTCGGGGCCGAGGCGGGCGGCGTCGGCGTCGAGGAGGGCGCAGACGGCGCGCTGCTCGTCGTCGAGATGGTCGGCGAGCAGCCAGCTCACACCGACTGTCGTCCCCGAGGACATCTTCCGCTTGCGCATGTCGGTGTTCATCCGCCGGATCAGGTCACGGGCGTCGACGGTGCGGTCGTGGATCTGCTGGGCGAGCCGGGTGAGCAGGGCGTCCTCCAGGATGCGTTGCTCGGACTCGGAGAGCAGTTCGGCCTGGTCACGGCGGTGGGAGGAGATCTTCTGGGCGAAGGTGGCCACGGGCAGCGGGCCCTCCTCGTCGGCCACGCGGACGACGATGATCCCGTCGGAGCCGTCCCATTCGGGCCGGTAGTCCTGTCCGGCGGCGGCGAGTTGCGCCTGCAGGTCGTCCAGGGCCTTGGTGAGACGGGTGACGGACTGCTTGAGGCTGGTTTCGGTGGGGGTGAGGTCGCGGGTCGCGGAGAGGATCGCCTCGTGTACGGCGATCACGGCCGGCGGGAGTGCTTCGCCGGCCCAGTCGGCCTCCTGGGCGGGCCAGGCCAGGCCCGGCGGACAGCGCAGGATGTCGAGGAGTTCACGGACGGCGTACGGGCGCAGCCCGCGGGCGGTGTCCTTCTCCTCCGCCGCGGCGACCGACCCGGCCTCGGCCGCGGCCGTACGGCGGGCCTCGGCTGCAGCGGTGCCGGCGATCGCGGTGTGCTGGACCGTGCGAGCCGCCTCGGCCTCCCGGACCAGGGCGTCGATCCCGTCCTCGGCCTCCCGCACCTGGCGCATCACCTCCTGCGTCTCGGCCCCGACGGCCTCCTGGAGGGCCTGAAGTCCCGCGGCCTCCTCGGTGTGCCGGCGGCGCGCCGCGCGCTCGGTGTCCAGTGCCGCCTCCTCGTCCTCGGCGGCGGCGGTGAGCCGGTCGGCGGCTGCCTGGGCGGCCTCGGTCTGGCGGGCGTGTTCGCGGCGGCGGGCGGCGAGTTCGCGGACCGCCGTCTCAAAGGAGCGGGTGGCGGTCTCGACGGCGTCGACGCGCTCGATCTCGATGGCGTGCTCGGCGGCGGTACGGCGCAGGGTTCGCTCGGCGACCGAGCAGGCGGCCACCGACTCGTCGTACGAGGCCTGGGAGGCGTCGGCGGCGTCGCGGGTGGCGCGCAGCCTCGCCGCTGCCTTGTCGAGTTCGCGCTGGGCCTGCGTGATGCCGGTGGTGCGGGGCAGGGCGGCGCGGGCTGCGGCGTACGCCTCCAGGGCGACGTCCGTACGGGTCTGTGCGCGCGCCAACTCGTCGGTCTGGGCGGCCAGTTCGGCCAGCAGCGTCTCGCGGGCGGAGATCCGGGCGGCGCGTCGGCGAGCGCGGGCGGTGGCGCCGACGTACTCGGCGTGCTCCTTGGTGTGGGCACCGACCAGGACACCGGCCGCGTACCGGCCGTCTGGACTGATCTGGGGGGTTCCGGTGTCGAGGTCGCCGGTGACGGCGACGGCGCGCAGTACGGCGGTGATCCGCGCGGCCGAAATCGCGGCTTCGCGCTCAGGGGCCCCGGGGTTCTCGGGATCCCCGAGGTTATCGGGGTTCTCGGGCCTCAGGAGATCGGCGAGGCTCGGTCCACTCACCGGGGCACCTGCACGGAGGTAGGCCTCGCTGTGTCCGGCCGCCACAGGGGTGTCCTCTGCGGCGACGAGGGCGTCGAGGAGGCCCGACGCCTCCAGGGCCGCTTCCAGGCAGGCGCGCTGATGATCCGTCAGCTCGTCATCGAAGTCGACGAGTCGCCACAGCGGCACGCCGTCACTGGGCGCCCTCCCCCAGCCTTCGGCCGGGGGGACCCCCATCTCGCTTCGCTCGGCAGTGCGGCCGCGGGCCGGGGGCGGGGCGTCGTCGTGTTCGGCGGCGATCCGGTCGCGTTCGGCCTTGGTCTCGGCGTGCCGACGCTCGACATCGGTGCGCTGAGCGCGCAAGGAGGCGAGCGTGTCGCGCAGCTCCTGCACGGCGGGAGTGGTGGCCTCGGTGAAGACGTCGGCAAGCGCGACCGCCTCGGTCTCGCCGATGAGTTCGAGGGCTTCGGCGAGTCGGTCGGCACCCGCTTCGGCCAGGAGCGCGCCGTGTTCCCCCGTCCACTGCCCGAGCGCCGCATGGGCCTGTTCGCGGGCGGATCGGAGGGCCGACTCGGCAGCCGCTTCGGCGGTTTCGGCCGCGGCGACGGCCTCCTGCGCGCGGTCGAGCGAGACCCGGGCGAGGTCACGGGTCTGCTCGGCACCGCGTGCCGCCTGCTGGGCGCCGCGCACGGCCCGTACGCCCTCGTGGCGGGCCGCGGCCAGCGCAGCGGAACGGTCGGCGATGCGGGCGGGCTCGGCGTCCGCCGGGGTCCAGGGGATGCCGGCGCTGTGGGCGTGGTCGGCGACGGTGGCGGCGTCCCGGGAGACGGCGGCGTCGAGTTCCGCGGCGAGCCGGGCGGCGCGTTCGGCCTCGGCGCGGGCGCGGCCGGTGGCGGCGGTGCGGCGTTCGCGTTCGGCGCTCGCCTGCCGGGCGGTCTGCTCCCAGGTGCGCACCAAGCGTTCCAGGTCGGCCAGTTGCTCGATGGCCTGGTAGGCGGCGGAGGAGCGCAGCTGGTCGAGACGGGCGCGCTGGGCGGCGAGCGAGGCGTCAGCCGACTCGGCGCGCGTCTCGGCGGCGGCCTGCTGTTCGCGGGCCGCCGCCAGGTCCGCGGCGGCGGTGCGCACTGCGGCGGCACGCTCGGCGGTTTCGGCACGGCGGGCGGTGAGCCGGTCCGCGGCGGTGCGGGCGTGAACCCGCAGATAGGTGGAGTAGCTCGCGAGGAAGGCGCGGGTGGCGTCGTCTGCGGCGGCCAGCCCCTCCAGGGTGCGCTGCACGGACTCCATGTCGTCGAAGGAGC
Source organism: Streptomyces sp. NPDC058086 (assembly GCF_042885015.1). Lineage (NCBI taxonomy): Bacteria > Bacillati > Actinomycetota > Actinomycetes > Kitasatosporales > Streptomycetaceae > Streptomyces > Streptomyces sp. NPDC058086. Next base: position 5,498 of record NZ_JBHVST010000176.1, read on the forward strand.
GGGCCGCCTCAGCGATCAGGTCATCGTCGAGCGGGCGCAGGCCCGCGGTGAGGGTGTCGGAGAGCTTGGCCGGATCGAGGTTCTTGGCGAGCTGCGGACGGCGCAACGTGAGGATCAGGGTGAGCAGTTGCTCGTACCGCTCTCGGCCGAGGCCGAACAGGCGCTGGTCGACGGCGGCGCGGTAGTCGGCCGTGGAGGCGATCAACTCGCGTCCGAGCTCGGCGGCGAGTTGCTTCCTCGTCATCGGCCGGTCGTCGGCAGTGAGGAGTGAGAAGTCCTCGCCGACACGGCCTTCGGCGACGAAGTGCCAACGTGCCGGCGTGTCGCGGTGCCGCTGGGCGTGCAGCCCGATGCCACAGGTGACGGCCTCGCCCGTCTCCCGGTGGGTGAACTCGATCCAGACGTAGCCGAGCGCGCTGTCTTGCCCGCGGAAGAGCAGGTTGGACTTCATCGTGCGGTCCTCGGCAGCGAACGGGTTGAGCCGCTTGGGGTCGATACGGCCGTCGAGGACGAACGGGAAGAGGACCTCCAGGGCCTTCGTCTTGCCGGATCCGTTGGGGCCGCGCAGCACCAGCCAGCCCCCGGCGAAGGAGAACTCCTCGTCCCGGTAGTCCCACAGGTTGATGATCCCGGCACGGGTGGGGACGTACCGGGCGGCTGCTGTGGGGGCAGGGGTGCCGGCCGGGGCAGGAGCGGGGGTGCTCACGAAGTCGGGTCCTTGGCGGTGTCGTTGGCGGACAGAGCTGTCTGCGCTGGGAGTCGGGGGGCTGCCCCACGAGTTTTCACCCGGGCCGTGACCCCCCGGTAGCGGGCGAGCAGGGGGAGGGCGAGAGCTCCGCCGTCGACCCGGGCGATCAGCGACATGGCGGCTAGCAGGTCGAGAGCCTGGTCGAGCAGCCGCTCCGGGTCGCCGCGCAGATCGGCCGCGAAGCCCGCACCGTACTCGCCGGTGATCTCCTTGAGCCGGCCCCGGAGCCAGGAGTCCGTGACAAAGGGATACCGGGTCTCCCCCGGCTCCTGGCCCGCGTCTTCGGCCGCCTCGTACAGCAACTCCTGCTCGATCTCGGCGAGTTCGGCGACCCGCCCGCGCCACGGCAGAGCGCCGTCGATACGCCGGGCGCGGGCAGCGAGGCGTTCGGCGGCGGTGAGTGCGGGCAGCAGTTCGAGCGCGTGCCGGCCGGTGCGCTGCACGGCGGCGCTGATCCTGGCGGCAAGGAGCAGCGCGGCTTGCGCGACGGTACCGCCGCCGGGAAAGCGGATGTCGGACAGCTTGCCGGAGGTGTCGATGAGCGCCACGCCCTCAGCCCGCCGCTCCACCGTCAGCCCGGTCAGGCGCTCCAGGTCCTCGGCGAGGGCGGGAGCCCGCAGCTGGCCCAGGAGTTCGCTGTCGGCGTCGGCGTAGTACGCGACCGGGTTCTCCAGCACCAGGCGGCGGGCGCGGCGGGCCTGGTCGCGGCGTTGGGCGGCGCGGCCGGCGGACATGCCCAGCGCGTCGGCGGAGTCGAGGAGCGCGGTGACGGAGGTCAGGTGCTGAAGGACGCGGGTCGGGTGGTGGACGGCGAGGAGGATCTCGCGGTCGATGTCGTACAGGGCCTCGGCGCGCTCGGGATCGCCGGCCCAGGCGGTGGCGGAGCCGTCGGCGAGGGTGAGCGCGCCGCGTTCGGTGAGCCAGGTGACGGCGTCGACGAAGGCGTCCCGGTCAGGTTTGCGTGCAGTGTCGAGCCCGAGTCCGTCCACGCGTACGGCGTCGGCGGCGACCGCGTCGGCCAGCTCGCCCAGCGCCACCTGCGCGCCGTGACGGCCCAGGGCCGCCAGGGTGAGGACAAGGTAGGCGTAGCGGCGGCGGTCGAAGGGGCGTCCCGCGCGGGTGAGGGCCGGGCGGGTGGCGTCCAGGCCGTCCTGGGCGCGCTGCAGCCGGGCGGTGTCGGCGGTGGTGACGAGCCGGTAGCCGAACACCTCCATCAGATCGGTGCGCAGCTGCCCGGCCCAGCGGCGCACGGTCGCCAGCGCCGTCCTGTCCGGATGCCCGGGCGTGATCAGCGGATGCCGCAGGACGAGCCGTACCGCCTTCTGGTAGTCGGCGAGTTCGAGCGGGGAGACGCCCTCGGAGACGCGGCTCATGCGGTCCTGCCTGGTTCGTGGGTCGGACTGCCCCTCGTGAGCTCCGCAGGCCACAGGACCCCGGGTAGGGCTTTCATGCGGTGACCTCCAGGCGCAGCCCGTCGAGATGGAGGCGGCCGCGCACGGTGTCGACGGTGGTGGAGCCCTCGGCGGGGGTGAGGGTGAGCCGTACCCCGTGGGCGGAGCCGGAGGCGGCGGTGACCAGGCGGCTGGCGGGCACACGGGCGGCCAGCGCCACGTCCAGCAGGGCGAGCAGGGCCCGCGTCTCGGGCTCGTCGAGCGTCCGGCCGTACACACCGTCCGATGCGAGGGCGTTCGCGGCGCTGCGGCGCTCGGCCTGCTCCTTCAGTTGCCCGGCGCGGAGCAGGGCCCGCCGGTCGTCGTTGCGTTCGATGCGGCCGGGGCCGTGGAGGGCGGGGGTGCGGCCGGACTGGACCAGGGTGCGGGCGAGTTCGACCGGTTCGGCCTCCCACCAGGACGTACGCCCCGGGATCTGCTCGGGATCGGCGTACGGGACGGCGATGTGGCGGGGTGCGCCGAGCCCGAAGACCGCCTGGAACAGGGCGTGCGCGTCCTCGTCGCTCTCACAGGAGGTGAACCACTGGGCGAGGTGGCGCAGTTGGCTCTCCCGGCTCACCCCGCCCCGGCGCGCCTCGGTGACACGGCGCAGCAGGGCGAGGACGGAACGGATCGCGGTGACGGTGGCGTCCTGCAGCCGCTCGGTCTCGCTGTGCTCGCGCTCCGCGAACCAGTGGACGATGCCGTCCCACCGGTGCCGCCAGTCCGCCAGGCGCTCGGCGGGACTACGGAAGAGACGCTCGTCAGCCTCGGCCGCATACTCGACCATCCGGTCGACACCGGTTGCGGCGACCTTCTCGACCGCCTCGGCGAGCAGCGGAGCGTAGCGCCCGAGTTCGGCGGTGAACTCCCGCATGTGGGCAAGGAGCGTGTCCTTGTGCGCGAGGAACACCTCGGGCCGGGTGTCGTTGGTGCGCGCCAAGTCGCCCAGCATGAGGTAGAAACGGGCGGCGCGCTGCGCCATCTCGTTCAGCACGGAGTCGAGACGGCCGAGCTTGCGGTACACCTCCTCGGCGTCACCCGCGGCGTTGGCCTCGGCCAGCGCGCGCAGGTCGCCGAGGATGTCGGCGAAGACGAGGCGGGAGAGCTGGGCGTCCTCCAGGCGCGCGCCGAGTACGTCCTCCACGGACCGGTACGCCCGGTATCCGGCCTGGGTGAACTGGTACACATAGTGCCGGTTGCGGTACTCGGCCAGGTTCGCGGCGCGCGTCCCGTCGTACGACCGGTCCAGGACCTGCCACTCCGCTAGCGCGTCAAGCAGCGGCTGAACGCCGGCCAATCCGCCGACGACGCCCGCGGCAGGATGGTCGACTGCGAGCCGCTCAAGCAGTCCCACTGCATCCGAAGCGTGCAGCAGTACCTGATAGTTGGCGCGTCCGCGGTCGAAGGCGCGCAGCAGCCACAGGTATTCGCGACGCTTCTCGGCGGCGGCAAAGTGGAACAGCCTCAGCCGGTCGTCGAGGGAGAACGCGTCGATACCGAACGCACCCTCGTCGACGGACTCCGGGGCGCCGGGCTCGTACTCCCGGGCGTCGGACTCGTCACTCACGGCCCTGGCAGCTTCCCTTGCTTCGACTGGTACACGTTCTCTCCCCCGGCAGATCCGGGGTTCCGCACCAGTCTGCCGCACACGCACCGGTGCGGGTAAGCCGCGCCCCGGTCCTCGCCACCTGTGCTATTTTGCGCCGTTCTCACGCCCCGAGGGGCAGGGTGGACGGGTCTCAGTTCTCTGCCGGGCGATTTCGGATCTTGGACGAGGGGGAAGGCTGGAGCAGCAGAAAGCCCACCTACAGCACGTTTTCACGGCCATCGCCTTGAACCCTCCCCCCGCTGAACATCCGCTTCGTCTGCTCCGCCGACGCGCTCAAGATGCTCCGGGCGCACCGGCAGGGCGAATCCGACCTGATCGAGCGCGACGGCGTGTTCTACCTCGTCGCCACCTGTGACGTGCCCGAGGCCGAGCAGTACGAGCCGGACGGCTTCATCGGGGTGGACCTGGGCATCGAGAACATCGCCACCGCCTCCTCCGGCTACCTCGCCGCCGGGCGGGGGCTCAACCGGTACCGCAAGCGACAGCTTGCCCTGCGGGCCAAGCTCCAGAAGAAGCGCACCAAGAGCGCCAAGCGGCGGCTCAAGGCCCGTGCCCGCAAGGAAGCGCGGCACGCCGCGAACACCAACCACATCATCTCCAAGACGATCGTGACCGAGGCTGAACGCACCGGACGCGGCCTGTCCCTCGAAGAACTCAAGGGCATCCGCAACCGGGTACGGCTCCGCAAGCCCCAACGGGTCGCACTCCACTCTTGGGCATTCGCCCAGCTCGGAGACTTCATCGTCTACAAGGCCAAGCGGGCCGGGGTGCCCCTGGTCTTCGTTGATCCCGCGTACACGTCGCAGACGTGCGCCGAGTGCGGCCACGTCGACAAGCGAAACCGTCTCGACCAGGAGCTTTTCATCTGCCGGGGGTGCGGGGTCGTTGCCCCCGCCGACCGGAATGCTTCCCACAACATCGCCACCCGTGGCGAGAGCGTGTGGAATGCGGGGCGTGAGTCACGCGTCCCTGCCACCCCATAACGGGGTGTCTGAACGGAGGAGTTCACCCCAGCAGCCAGTTGGGCACTACCTCCAAGCCCGGTCCTTCAGGGCCGGGTCAAGTTGACGGCAGGTACTCGATCAGCCGGTTGACCAGGTCTACCTGGCGCGACAGCGCAACCAGGTGACCGCCGGGAACCTGGTCGATGTCGATCGCGAGGCGGTCGCGGGTCACTCGGTGCTGGAACTCCAAGGGGAAGAACCGGTCTCCGGCCGCGGCAAGCACGCGTGTGGTCACATCTGGCCACCGCTCAATGTCACAAGGCTGGCTGAACGCGACGTCGGCCTCAGGCCGCTCGTGCGCTGCGCCGGCCGCAACGACCTCGTCCGGCACGTCGTGAAGGAAGTAGGTGGCCAGGTCGAACTCGGCGGTGTATCCGCCTGCTTCGGCTGTCGCGACGCGGGCCTCCGTCGATCCGGTGTTGTCCCACCACTGTCCAGGCGTCTCGCCTGGCAGGGGGATCATCGCGTTGACCAGCACCAGCAGATCCACTGGCACACGAGCGCAGACCATCGGGGCGGTGAAGCCGCCCATCGACTGGGCCACCAACACGACGTCATCATGGTTGCCGATCGAGGCAACCACCGCGTCGGTGTATTCAGGCAGCCCGACGCGCTGATCGGCGCCGGGCAGATCGACAGCGACTGCGTCGTGTCCGCGGGCCTGCAACTCGGGCACCACACGATGCCAGTACCAGGCCGCGCCGCCAGCCCCAGGAATCAAGACGAACTTGCTCATCTTTCGCACTCCTCGCTTCGTGCTCAGAGCATGGAGACCGTCGGGAACGCCGAGAGTCATCGGTGACGACGCGCCGACAACTGCTTGGAAAGCGTGGGGTGGACAACACCACCCTCGACGGCGCGGAATGACCTCTTTGACCCACAGTATTCTGATGCCACCCTGGCAAGGACCGCAGGGCGGCGACCGCGACCGTGCCGACCGGTCGGCGACTTGACCCGCCGTCAGGGATGGTGCAGCCGAGGTGACGGTGAGTGTCCGCGGCTGCTTTCCGACGTGGCCCGCCGCATGGCGACATCGGCGACGACCATGAATGCCCCTGCGCTGCAGGGTCGGTCATTCGGCGTAGGCCTCGGACACCTTGAGCGTGTCCTCGTAGAGGTACATCTTGACGATCTTGTCGCCGGCCACCTGGAGATGCATGGCGATGGGCATATCGACGTCCGGCCGGTGCTCTTCGCGACCCGGGTGAACCGTCCCAGCATGACGGCATGGTCACCTTGGACGAGTAGCGCCTCGACATCGTCGATGTTCTTCTCGGGCACGATATTCGCCCCCAGCGTCCTGAGGTAGTCGGCTACCTCGCTGCCCTTGGTGCGCGGCCCCGTCCAGGGCAGCGACGCCGACCCGGGCACGTACCAGTCGATGTCGTCTGCGAAGACCTCTGCGACCTTGTCCGGGTCCCCGCCTGCCAGCAGGCCGAAAAACTTCTCGACAACGTCTCGGGTAGTCATGATCAAGACACCTTTCATAGTGGCACCCTGAAAGCCATTCGCAGCAGCCCCGGGCCCGTGTGGTGCCGGGGGCCGGGGCTGCTGCGCGGGTGGGACGGTCAGTGGGCGGGGTAGAAGTTGTTGACTTCGGTGAGGACTTGCTGGGGCGCTTCGTCGAGGAGCCAGTGGCCGGCGCCCTTGACGTCGGTGCCAGTGGCTGCGGGAGCCGCGTCCTGGACAGCGGACAGGAGCAGGGGCGCGAAGCCGTCCTGGGTGAGCAGGCGGACCGGGATGGTCAGCGGGGTTGCTTCCAGGCGGGCGTTGTCGGCCTCGTCCTGGGTCCAGGTCCGGTAGAGCTCGAAGCCGGCGTGCAGGACCTGCGGGCGGGAGTAGACCCGGACGTATTCGTTGACCTCGTCGGTGGGGACGGGCTGCGCCACGTGGGACTGGGTCGGGTAGAAGTACGTGAGGAACTGGGAGACCTTGCCGGTGACCAGCTGCTCGGCCAGGGGCTTTTGCAGGTTGAAGGAGAAGTGCCATTCGAGCGGCTGGATGGTGGCGAACTTCAGGTTCTTGCCCACGAGGGGGAAGTCCATCAGGAACAGGCCGGATGCCTGGGTGCGGTACTGGGCGGCCAGTGAGTAGGCGACGCCGACGCCGAAGTCGTGGGCGACGACCTGGACGTGCTGCCGGTAGCCGATCTTGTCGAGCAGCAGGTGGGTGTAGGTGGCGAGCGTCTGCTTGGTGTAGCTGGACGGGTTGCCGGTGGAGTCACCGAGGCCGGGCAGGTCGATGGCGACTAGCTCGCGATGAGATGCGGCTCATGGCTATGTACGGATTGCTGTGCGCATCTACCCCGGCCGCTTGGTCTGGCGACTATGTAGAGGCTTGCCTGACCCTTGACGGAGCTCCGGATGAGGCGTATCGAATATCGCACCAAAGCGATGAAATTTACGTGACAACAGAATCTGCGCACTTGACGGGACTCCGAGGTCCGGCAGACCAGGTTCTCGATAGCTTGGCAGGCCGAGGCCCTGAATTGTCAGAGCTGTTCGAATTTTCAGAAGATGCTCAAACCGTTGTGGATAAGCTCTCTCTTCTGCGTGTTGTGGCGACTTAGTACTCCAGCCGACGGCTGGAGTACTAGATATTGCTGATTCAGGCGACTCGGTGCGGCCGGCTTTCCGTCCGCACCGGCCTGAGCCACTACTGACAGATGCTGAGCGGCTGCTGGTGGCGCAAGGGGTCGCTAGTCGGGAGAGCGACACGTTCATGGGCCAGGCGTGTCGTGGTGTCGTTGAGGCGTGCGAGGAGCTCGCCGGGTTCGAGGTCGAGTGCGGCCAGGGTTTGGACGACGGTCCGTAGCTGACCCATAGCGGCGGCGTGGATGCCCTGTCCGGCTACATCGCCAACCACCAGTGCAGTGCGGGCGCCGGGCAGGGCGAGGGTGTCGGAGCAGCCGCCTGACCCCTGGGCGCCGGGCACGAACAGGTGGGCGGTCTCGACCGCGGTCTGCGCGGAGCGGCACGGAGCCAGCAGATGGCGCTGAACGGTTGCGGCGATGGTGTATTCGCGGGTGTAACGGCGGGCGTTGTCGATGCACAGGGCGGCATGGGCGGCCAGTTCCAGGGCGTGGGCGACTTCCTCTTCGTCGAAGGAGTCGGCCTGCCCGGTTCGGTAGAGGCTCATCAGTCCGAGCACGGTGCCGCGCAGAGCCAGGGGCGTGACGAGGAGGGTGTGGGCACCGGAGGTGTGGATCGCCTCGGCGCGCCTCGGGTCGGCCGAAAGCCAGGGTGTGTCGGGGCTGGCCTGGATCTGCGACTTCTCGTCCACACAGAACACCAATGCCCGCTCGGGCGGGTCCAGATAGAGGCCGACGACATCGTGGTCCTTGTCGACGA
>NZ_JBHVST010000177.1:0-13360 GCF_042885015.1 Streptomyces sp. NPDC058086
CCATGGCGGCGTCCCCGCCCCACCGAACGTCATCGCCCCCAAAGCGATCCGGGACACGAAAACCCCCGTGGCACCCAACTGCTCGTACTGCATGTTCCGCCTTCCGATGATCCGTGTTGGCGCCGTGGACGGTGCTACCGCGGCCGTCGGCACGGCTGCCTCCGACGCTAGGAGGCACGACGGGAACGGGCCATGATCAGGCGTCTGGAGAACCTGCGCGTTCGTCCACGGTGGCGGTCACGCGGACGGGGGTTGCGGGCCAGTTGACGGACCTGGTGTCACGGCTGCGAGCGGGACGCTTGTGGTAGTGCGCGGGTGAGATGCTGGTGATGCGTGTGAACGCGGTGCTGAACGCCGCGCCCGCCGCGGCGTTCCCTCCCTCGCTGGCGGTCCGCTTGACCACGGCGGCCATTGAGGCCACGGTCCGTTTGCTGCAGCGCAGTTCCCGGCTGGCGGCCAGGATCCGCCAGCGCTGGAGGTAGACGAGTGGTGGCAGTCCGACGAGTTCCTTGAAGCGGGCGGCGAAGCTCGCCCGGGACATGCCCACCTGAGCGCCGAGCGTGGCGACGGTCCATGGGCGGGCCGCTTGCTGGTGCATGATCAACAGTGCACGGCCGATGCGCGGCTCGCCGAGCGCACCGAGCCAGCCCGGCAGGGCCGTTTTGTATCGAAGCGGAGCGCCCAGCTGCCCACGCCTCAAGGCCCGACAACGACCCGGCCCTGACGTTCAACGAAGCGAGAACATCGGACAGCGGATCAACCAGAGATCGCATGTGGGGTGGGCCCCCTGGCCTACAACTGCCTTTCTCCGGCGGAGCCTTGACGTAGCCGGAGGCTTAATCGATGGCGTCGACCGATTCTCCGAGGCCGGAGGACAGTTTCTCGGCGCTATCGTTGTACAGGGTGATGAGCGCGGTCAGAATGTCGCCCATCACGCCCATCATGCCGCGGTCCGGGGCGCTGTCGTCGTATGAGCAACTGCAGGAGGGCAGCGACACGCATGTGGGCACCGCCATGAAGCACCGGCCCACACCGGAGTAATTCCCCTCCGTTGGACGTGGCCACCCGGCGCACGTGGACGTGGTGGGCGCGCTCATCGTCCGCAGGGTCAGGCTCGCCCATCGCAAAGGCAAGCAGCGTAGCGAGAAGCCCCCGCCATTCACATGAGATGAATCCGTAGCGCTCCTGAAGCCTTACGGACTCTCCGGCCGCCGGTAGATGCCGTACCAGTAGCCGCATGCCATCTCGCGGGCGACCAGGGCATCGTCATGTCCATCACTTGTGGCTACCTGTTGGGCGATGACCTGTGCGCCGCCTCGCACCACCACGCCGGCTGCGCACCGCGGGTCGACATCAGCGGGTGTACGACCTGCCAGCTGTTCCTCGATCAGCAGGTTCATAGTGTGCTCAATGAATCGGTCTTGAGCCGACGTCCATGAATTCCGTACAGAAGGGTCGTAAGCAGCCACCTCGCTGATCGCTGCCAGGAGGAACGAGTGCTTACGGTAGTGCCTGAACAGCTGCTCATACGTGTGGACAAGCCCGTCAAGTCCGCCGACGGGGCCGCAGGGCTGCCAGCGCTGTACGATCTCGAGGCTGTCCGACTTGAGGAAGCCATTCAGCCGCAGGAGCACATCCACCTTGTCGCGGAAGTAGAGGTAGAACCCCGATCGGGAGATGCCGCCGGCAGCCGCGATCTGCTGCACTCCCAGCTCGGTATAGGTCTTGCCGTCGCGCATCAATTCGCCAATCCCGGACAGTATCCGCGCCTCCACTGCCGCTCGCCGGTCGGCGGCGGTGGAGGGCCGTCGAGTGGTTGATGCCATGCACCCACCCTAGTACGAAATTCCGCATGCTCTGCCGGTCTCCGCAGCTCAGGCTGTCTTGACTGTCTCGGCGGAGATCCCTTCGGTGGCCCGGAAGATTGTCCCCCCGGAACGGTCGTCGGGGGCTCGATTCGGCGACGAAAAGGAGTAATCTGCTGGTCGATGGGTTCGCTGAGGCAAATGTCGGTTGCGGGTACGGGCGTCGATCTGGCCCGGCACGGTTCGCGCGAGGTCACTGGTGGTCGCCGAGGTTATGGCCGGGACGCGTGACTCACGCCCCGCAGTCCACACGTTCTCGCCCCTGCGAGCGAGAACGTGGGAAGCGTTCCGACCGGCGTGCGCAACGCCGCCGCACGACCGGCACGCGAACTTGGCTTGGGAGATGCGGTTGAGCCGATCCACGTGCCCGCAATCCGCATCCTCTTTGGAGGAGCAGGCAGGGTCCACGAACACGAGCGGGACTCCGGCCCGGCGCGCTTTGTGGACGATCGCGCAGAAGCTGAACACGCGCCCTCGCAAGACTCTCGACTTCGACACACCTGCCGATGGGCTGACGGCCCTGTTGCGTTGATCGATTGAGTCCGCAGCTGCCATTCTTCGCATAGGAGTCGACAAAGTAGCCGTGCGCTACACGTTCATCGACTCGGAGAAGGCCAACAGGACAACCCCGGTGGGCATGGCGTCACCCTGATGTGCAAGCTGCTCGGAGTGTCCCGCTCGGGCTACTACGCCTACCACGCAGCCCGGCCGGCGGCCGAGGAGCCGGCCGTCAGGAAGCCGAACTGGTTGCCCAGATCCGGCAGATCCACACTGCGCCGCGCCGCGCATACGGTGCCCCGACGTTCACGGCGGCGCTGCGCAGGAAGGGACCGGATCGGCTCGCCCGCCAGACCGGACGCAAGGTCGCACTGATCGCCGACCGGCACCCGGTCCACCGCTCAACGGCCGGCCTCAGCCGGCTGATCGAGACCGCCGACCACGGCGAACTGCACGTGATGCCCCGCTACAGCACGAACTCAACCCCGACGAGATGTTCAACCCGCCGAGGCGCACGCCTGACGCGCACGCCGGGCCGACAACCTCGCCCACAAAACCCGCCGCTTCCTACAACATCGCCAGCGCCAGCCCCACGTCCTCCACGCTGCTCGACGAGTACGTGCAGCCGATCGCCGTCATCAAGTCGGCCGTGATTACCGTGCGCAAAGAACTCCGGGGCGGGCCGCGCAGGCACTCACCTTTGGCTAGCTGCCGCGGACCGACGTCGACCGCAGCTTCTTCGAGCGCGCATTCCACCTTCACCACGGCGGACGGCAGTGGCTGGGCGGTGGCTGGGCAGGGCGCGCTGGTGCGTACGCGGTGTGGCGCGGACTGTGGTCGTCCAGGGGGTGCGTCTGCCGCAGCCACCCGCCGGTGGCCCGCCCCACTCGGTCGCCGACGGCAGGGTCCTGCTTGAGCAATTGGGGCAGATGGCTGCCACGTTGCCCGCCACCGGCTGGTGTTCCCTCTTCAGCACCGGGGATCTCCGGAATGCCGGCGTCGCCCCCTTCGTCGGCGAGGACGGCGTACGCGTCCGCGGTCGTCGACCGCAGACGCGTACGTGGGGAGGCATTCTTGCGCTGCGTGAATACCGGGGCCGGCCGACGCGGATCCGGACACTATGCGCTGAGGACAGCCCGGTCAGGTTCACTTAATTGAAGAATCGAGACCAACTCGGCAGTGAGAGTGGCCAGTTCCTCCGCCCGCGCTGCCACGCGCTCGAGCGCCACATCCGCCAGAATGAACCAGACAACGACATCACCGAACAGCAGTCGCAAGATCTACACTGCGGTACAGGTCTCGTATCTGGGGTCACCAGCGATATCGACGCAATCGAAAGAATTCTTGGGTCCAGAGTGCCATCCTGTCATGTTTTCGGTGGCCCAACTGGCAGGGGTCCCGCCGCATCCAATGTGGAGTGAATACCGCTCGTTCTCCGGGATATCGGTCCACCAGTCCGCCTTAGCCCCATCCCCGACTCCCCTCCAAGCCGCGAACCGGGAGTCCGCCGAGTGGGAAGTCTGCACCCACACTCCTACGATCGGGTTTCCTGATTCGCAGCGCACCTGGCCGGCGATACGGATTGGGGTCACAGAGGGCTGCGAAGAGGGCTGCGAAGAGGGTTTCGAAGACGGCGCATCAGACTTCTCCGATGTTTCTGGGCTGGGTGCAGCGCTGGTTGGGCTGGTGCTGGGCGAAGGGCTCTCCGTGTCCGTATCCTGAGGAGGCTGAGGGCCACCGAGATTTCCATTGACACCATTCATGATGCGTGAGAACTGCCATTGGGATTGAGATACTCCACTACAGTTCTGCGAATTATCCCCTCCCCCTTCACACTGCCGATCACGCCCGATGGCCCAGAATGCGATTTGCTGAATATTCTTGGACACGGCGAAGTCAACGAGGGTCTGAGCGTCAGCGGTGGAGAATACCTCGCTCTGGATATCATTGACTCCGATCATGGGAGTGTTTCCTTCCATCCCCCACAACTGCTCATCCGTCTTTCCAGGCCATACCTCTTTGAGCTGGTCATGGAGAGCGGTAGCGGCCTGAACTGCGGCTTTCCCCATATCCTCGGGACCGCCGTAGTCCATGGTCATTATGTTGACCAGGTTGACATCGAGTCCGTTATCCGCGGCATTCTTCAACAGGGCCTGACCGCTGCCCGTAAGTCCCGACGGGGCAACCGGAAGCGTATAATTGACCGTCAGCGTCTTACCAGCCGCAGCGTACTCCTGCTGAAGCTCGGACAGTGCCTTGCTCCGTCGATCGTTCGCAGAATGATCTTCAAGAGGAGCTCCTTCGATATCGAAATCGACTCGGGTCAGATCGAGCGCGTCAATAACCTTCTTGTATTGCACTTTCAGTGAATCGACTGAGGTGCACGAGACGCCGACCTCTGTACCGGATGCCCCACCGAATGAAGCAATAACATCGCCTCCCGCAGCCCGGTTCTCGCTGATGGCTGAGAGCCAACCAGGATCGGTCACGTCGGTCGTTCCATTGAATTTTGCGTCACAACCGCCACCATCGATAATGAAGGCAAGATTGAAATACTTCAGCCCTGCTGCATTACGTACCTCTGCCACTACAGACGGAGATTTCCAGGTCTCGAGGTAAGGAGCCGCATAGCGTGCAGGAAAACCAGAACCAGCCGCTGCGGCTTGATCGTCTCCACTAAAGGACAACGCACCAAAGTCGGGCGCCTTGCCTGCGGCAGGCTTGTCTTTCAAGCCGTGATCAGGGTTATGACTGCTGGAGCTAGGACTGCCGGTACACGCCGAAAGGAGTACAGCGCCGAATACTGCGGCGGCGGCGGTGACTGTCCGGTATCTCATCTGACCTTCCTTCTCTCTGCGAGGGCATCGGCCATCACGCCCCGTTACAGTCACAACGGCCCTCAGCGCCATGTGGATCAACAAGATCATGAGGTTGATCACTGAGCTGCTTCAGAGTGGCCACTGATCGAGTGACGAGCGGAGGGGCGTAACAGGCGAGGCCCTCGGACTGTTGAGCGAGATGTCTCACGTCTCAACTCGTCAGCCAGGGGGCCTCGTTGGTGACCTATCCTCGCGTCGCACTCGACCATCTGCTCGCATATCCCCATCGCCCGCACCGCGTTCACCGCCCTCGGTGACCAGCAAGGGCGGCACCCTGGCGGATGATGCCGCCCCTTTGCGCAGCCGGGATGCGACGACCGGCGCGGCGATGAGGTGGAAGCGGTGACGATGTCGAAAGCGCAGGCCGCGGACCTTGGCCTAGCCGGAGGAGGCGCCCTGCTTGGCCCAGCCGTAGACCTGCTTCACCTCGGAGTCCCTGGCTAGGAGCAGCACCCGATGTGCGCCCGGCAGCAGTTCGCGGTATGCCACCGGATTCCCGGTGAATGCCCGTGCGGCGGACTGCAGTTGGCGCACCGGCCAGGGTGAAGGCGCGCAGGAAGGTGCCCAGCGTGGACGGCGCCCGCACCCCGGCCCACGCCTTCTGCATCGCGCCGTACCGCAGCACGTCGAGGCCGTCGATACTGTCCGCGCCCGCCGCCTGCCCGCGACCAGCGATACCGCCATCGCGTCCATGGCCGTTCCGGCACCATTGCCGGCCCCGGTCAGCCGGACCTCCGCACCGACCCGGTCCGGCACAACGCACTGCTCGACAAGCCGGACAGCAGCGGCACTCCCGCCGTACCCGAGAACGGACGCGCCAATGGCCCGCCACGAAGGCGGCCGCCGAGGTATGGAAGCACTCCCTTACGAAGGTCCTTGCTGATCGTGCATGCTGGAAGCGCAGAGAACTCCCATCACCGCAGGTCACAAGGCACTTGCTCGTTTCAACCCCAGTCCCGGACAGGGATTGGACGATGGATCCAGGCTCAGTAGGGCTTGTAGGGTAGGAACTTGCCGCTCATGGTGATGCCGACTCGGTCGCCGGCATCGTCCTCCTGGCGGACCACCTCCATGCGGAAATCGATGGCGCTCATAATGCCGTCACCGAATTCCTCATGGATGAGTTCCTTGAGAGTTGTGCCGTAGACGCTCACGATTTCGTAGAGCCGGTAGATGAGAGGGTCTGATGGCACCGGCCTGTCCAGCGTGCCCCGGGCCACGGGCACTTGCAGCACGGCAATCGCTTTGTGAGGAAGCTTGAAGATGGCGGCCACCTGGGCCGCCTGCTCCGCGGTGAAGGCCATCTGGCCAAGGCAGGCGGCCGTGACCCACTCCTTGCTTCCGCCGAGTGCCGCAGCAACGTCTGACCACCGGATACCGTTTTGGATCTTCGATTCCATGATCCGCTCGGTGACTTCGCTTCTGTTCATGTCTCGCCTTCTGCTCTCGGGGGGAGTTTGCCTGTCGTCAGGCCGAGCGCAGCTGGCTGATGGTCTGCTCGGTGGACCATACGGCGCTGGCCAGGAAACGGAAGTTGATCAGCACAGCCAGGTAGCCGTCACCTTGGGGCGGTCGGGGTCCGGCGGTGGCGTCGCGGACGACAACGACCTCGAACACCTGCTCGTCGAGCAGTTCCCGGAGGCGCCCCTCAGTGCACAGGTTGGCGGCCATGCCGGCAAGGATCACCTGTGAGATGCCACGCATGCGCAATTGGAGGACGAGGTCGTTCGACTCCGGACCCACGGTCTTGTGCGGGGAACAATGGAGTCATCCGTCCCGTCATCGCCGAGCGAGGCCAACCGCACGGCTCTGGCTGGGAATCTTCCGCCGGGTCGGTCGAACGCACCATGAACCTCCTGGCCCCACGGCTTCCGGCGCCTGCGCATCTGCTGGAACGGCGCGATGACATCCACGAGGCATTCATCGGCGTCGCCACCTGCCTGATCACCTACCGGCTGTTCGGCGCCTCTGTTGGGACCTCTCCGTAAACGCCTGAGGTGTCTTCGGGCGGGCAGGACATGGCTGTTCGCGCACCGGCGTTGAGCTCCGCTGCTGGGGGGTCAGTCTGCTTCTTCGAGTGCGATGTGCGCGAGAAGAGCGGCAAGTTCCGAGGGCATTGACAGGAACGGCGAGTGGCTGCTCTGCAGCCGACAAATGGTCTTGGCTCGGGCAGCGAGCTTCTCCTGTGCCTGGGGCGGCAGAGACCGGTCCTGCTCGCAGATGACATAGGTGGAGGGAACGGTTCGCCACCCCGCCTTTGTCACGCGCTCGCTGAAGGATCTTAGACTTTGCGGCACTAGCTGCTGCACTGCTCGCGCCGTCTCCGCTTCGGGCACATCGGCGTAGAGAGCAGCATCGCTGTTTTCCGCAGGCGGGATGACGCCTTTCGGATTCTCTGGTTCGGGAGCGCCGTGGAAGCCAAGCAGGCTCTCTCCCACGTCCAGTTGATATCCCGCAAGGTAGACGGCATGCGAGACGTTGGGGGCCTCGGCGATGGCTTGGGTGACTGGAATGCCGCCGTACGAGTGACCGACGACCACCACGGCTCCCTTGATGCCTTCAAGGGTCTCCTTGATGGCCTGCGCGTCCCCGTGAACGCCGACGAGCTGTTCGGTGACAGGGACGCCTGACCTCACAGCGCTGGGCAGTGCGACCGTGCGAGTCGTCCAGCCGTCGTCAGCGAGTGCGGACTCCAGTCGCTCCCAGCACCAGGGGCCGTGCCACGCTCCGTGCACGAGGAGCAGCGTGGGACGGGGTACTTCGGTGGTAGCCAAGTCAAATCTCCTAGTGCTGTGACCGCGTTGGTTCGCCGGGTTGGTGGTCGTGGCGGTTGGATGGGCGGTGACGTTCGATCCGACTGCTGGAGGTGCGGTGGTTGAGCCTGTCCGTGTACGCAGACTGACCGATCAGGAGGGGCAGAAGCTGCAGCAGATCGTGCGCCGGGGCAGCACCAGCTCGGTGCGTTACCGGCGGGCGATGATGCTGCTGGCGTCGGCCGACGGGAACCGGGTGCCGGTGATCGCCTAGCTGGTGCAGGCCGACGAGGACACCGTCCGGGATGTGATCCACCGGTTCAACGAGATCGGCCTGGCCTGTTTGGACCCTTGGTGGGCGGGAGGCCGTCCCCGCCGACTCAGCCCTGACGACGAGGACTTCGTCGTGGCGACGGCCACCACCCGCCCGACCAAGCTCGGCCAGCCCTTCACCCGCTGGTCATTGCGCAAACTCGTCGCCTACCTGCGCAAAGTCCACGGCCGGATGATCCTCATCGGCCGCGAAGCCGTTACGCGGACTGCTCGCCCGCCACGGCGTCACCTTCCAGCGCACCAAGACGTGGAAGCAGTCCCTCGATCCGGAACGCGAGACGAAGCTGGACCGGATCGAGGGGGGGCGCTTCCCGGACCGTGTTTCGCGTTCGACGAGTTCGGCCCGCTCGGGATTCGGCCCACCGCAGGCTCGGGCGGGGCCCGGCCAGGGGCACCCCCACCGGCTGCCGGCCACCTACCACCGCACTCACGGGGGTGCGTTACTTCCACGGCTGTTACTCGGTCGGCGACGACACCCTGTGGGGCGTCAACCACCGCAGGAGGGGCGCCGGGAACACACTGGCCGCGCTGAAGTCGATCCGCGCCGCCCGGCCCGACGGCGCACCGACTACGTGATCCTGGACAACCTCTCCGCCCACAAAGTTGCCGACATCCGCCGCTGGGCGAAGAAGCACAAGGTCGAACTGTGCTTCACCCCGACCTACGCCTCGTGGGCGAACCCGATCGAGGCGCACTTCGGACCGCTGAGGCAGTTCACCATCGCCAACTCCAACCACCCCAACCACCCCAAGCACACCGTGCAGACCCGGGCCCTGCACGCCTACCTGCGCTGGCGCAACGCCAACGCCCGCCACCGCGACGTCCTGGCCGCCGAACGCAAGGAACGCGCCCGCATCCGCAGCGAAAAAAGCGTTACTTGTTGGCGCCGAGCTCGATCGGGACGCCGATCAGGGAGCCGTACTCGGTCCAGGAGCCGTCGTAGTTCTTGACGTTCTCGACACCGAGCAGCTCGTGCAGGACGAACCAGGTCAGGGCCGAGCGCTCGCCGATACGGCAGTAGGCGATGGTGTCCGTGGCCAGGTCGACGTTCTCCTCGGCGTAGAGCTTCTTCAGCTCGTCGTCCGACCTGAAGGTGCCGTCGTCGTTGGCGTTCTTCGACCAGGGGATGTTGCGGGCGGTCGGGACGTGGCCGGGGCGCTGCGACTGCTCCTGCGGCAGGTGGGCGGGCGCGAGCAGCTTGCCGGAGAACTCGTCGGGCGAGCGGACGTCGACCAGGTTCTGGCTGCCGATGGCCGCCACCACGTCGTCGCGGAAGGCGCGGATGGAGGTGTCCTGCGGCTGGGCCTTGTAGTCGGTCGCCGGGCGCTCGGGCGCCTCGGTGCCGTCGACCAGCTCGCGGGCGTCGAGCTCCCATTTCTTGCGGCCGCCGTCGAGGAGCTTGACGTTCTCGTGGCCGTACAGCTTGAAGTACCAGTAGGCGTAGGACGCGAACCAGTTGTTGTTGCCGCCGTAGAGGACCACCAGCGTGTCGTTGGCGATGCCCTTCTCCGACAGGAGCTTCTCGAAGCCCTCCTGGTCGATGAAGTCACGGCGGACCGGGTCCTGGAGGTCCTGCGTCCAGTCGATCCGGATGGCGTTCTTGATGTGGTTCTTCTCGTACGCGAACGTGTCCTCGTCGACCTCGACGACGGCGATGTTCGGGTTGTCGAGGTTGGCCTCGACCCAGTCGGCATCGACCAGGACGTCGCTGCGGCTCATGCTCTTTCTCCTCCGGGGCAGTTGCGGCGGGGCGTGCAAGTGAGAGGGATGCGCGCGCTCGGGATCGAGGGCAGCGCACGGATGCCCTGGGCAGGGCGGCGGGGGAACGCGGAAGTCGGAGCTTCCGCTCAGAAGGCGCCCACCGGCGCGAAAGAGGCGAGCGCTGCGGCTCGTGTACAGAACATCGAGAAATACCCCCGAATGGTCTTTCCGCTCCGGACGTTCCGAAGTGTTCAGCCCTTGCTACGGAGCCGGCGCCTGAAGGGTTCTGCCCATATCACTCCGAGACACAACTGTGACCATTTTCGCCACCACGAGCTTCCCGTCCGTTTACCGAGAACCCGTCACCGAGCTCTCCGATCTGCTGGTCGCATACGCGGTGCGCAAGCCGGCCTGCCGCACGCCAGGGGCACCGGAGCCAACGGGGCCGAATTCGATCCGGAAGCGCGCTGGGACGACGGCCGATTTGCGGGCGGCCCGTGCGCTGGCCGAGCCCGTCCAACTGCCCGACTTCATGGACGGCTACTGGGCCGTGTGGCTGCCCGACGGAGAGATCTCGCTCGGGTGAGGGCCCGGCTTTGATATCGGATGCCGTGACCGCTTGCACCGATCGCCTCGTACATCCGAACCACAGCCGGGAGAACCAGCAGTGACCGTGCTCGCCATCGAGATTGCTGGCACCTCCGGATCAGCCCGATCTGATGCGGGGTGGGACTGTGCAGACTGGCCCTCGGATCCTCATTCTGGGCCACCGCCACGACCACGGCCCATTTCATTTCCAGCAGTTCGCGTTTGAGCCGGTAGATGCGGCCGCCGTGGCGCGTTGTCTGGGCAAAAGGGAACGCGCCCGCATCCGCAGCGAGAAAAGCATCCGCTGGGGCGGACGCCCCCTCAAAGCCGCAGCCTGACCCCAACCCGGCGAACCTACGCGGTCACAGCACTAGCCGTGCCAAAACGACCGCTTTAGGGAGCTACCGATCGCGAACAGCACGAGTCACGGAGCCGCTTTCATCGAGCGGTGCAGTTGCACGCTAAATCGGCAGCCGGGGGCTGCGCTGTGCGTGACGAGCGGCATCTGGCCGCTGGTGTGCGGGCCACCGACTTCCCTGAGTTGCTGCGACAAGCCGTGACAGCGTCGGGTTCCTCCGCCTTCTCGGCCGGGATGAAACCCCGGTGGGTCAGCGCTGGTCATCTCCAAGCGTTACGAGAAGGGCTCCATCATCCTGACCTCGAACAAGACCTTCAGCGAATGGGGCCAGGTCTTCGGCGACGAGGTCCTCGCCACCGCGATCCGCGACCGGCTCCTCCACCACTGCGAAGTGATCGCGATCAACGGGCCCAGCTACCGGCTCAAGAACCGCCTCCAGGCCATCGAGCGAGAGACCGAAGTGGCCTGACAACTGGGGACGTTCGCCCGTACGCGACCGGGGAGCGAAATCCGTACGCCGACATCATCGCCCGCCGGTAGCGAACCGAACTCGTGCTGCCCCGGCGCACGATCTGCTGCAGCTTCTGCCCCTCCTGGTCGGTCAGTCTGCGCACACGGACAGGCTCAGCCACCGCACCTCCAGCAGCGGCACATACGCTGCGCCCGCTTTCGAAACACCCAGCAGGACCGTCACCAGCCCCAGCCCGCGTGGGAGACATACTCCGATCACGCTATCGGGGCCGACCCCTCGCGCCGCCAGCCGCCGCGCCAGTCTGTCGGCACGGGAGTTGAGCTCAGCAAAACTTGCCCGCTCGCCCTGGCAGCTCACCGCGGGCGACTCCGAGGCGATCCGGACCCTCTCTTCAAAAGCGGCCACCAAGTCATGATCCGACGCGGTATTGCGGCTCATCGGTGTCCTTCCCCTGCTACTGATGCGAGAGACCGGCCACAAATGTGAGTTGAGCCTCGCCGATTGGCAGGCTGCTCGTCAGTCAACTTCGGTACCCCTTGCCTATCCCACACGACGACTCACAGGAGCGTCAGTCAGACCGAAGCCGCATGCCGCACCCACCTGCTGCACGGCTGAGGCCACTCACATGGTTCACTGGCGTTGGGGAGATGCTTCGAAGTGCGCCGCCGGATCCCGGACGGTGTCCCGCCCAGTGGTGCGGTCACTCGCTGATCTGGTTCGGATCCGGTAGGGGAAGCTGGCGGACGTCTCCAGTGGGTTTGGGATTGAGGAGTTCGGCCATGGAGCCCTTCGGCGAGGTAGCGGCGGTCGAACCACGCCGAGGAATGGGACTTGTCCATCCTTCACCCTGAGCCGCGAAGGCCTGCAAAACCATCGCACAAACAACTGGATCTTGCATGGGGCACCTCGCGGTACGAAATGGGTGGACAGGGAAAGGAACGACTGCTTGGATCCTGCGGGTATTCACCGAGGCGGCGAGCTGCCAACAAACGCTGGTCAGGCCGGTTGCACCCACAGCAACGGGTGTACAAGCACGGTCAGAGGAAGCAGAAGGGGAATTCGGCAGTGCCTTCCCAGCACCGGCGCCTATCGAACCCGACGGACAGAACAAAACCCGCGTCACCAGACGGGGAAGACTCCACCACCCAACCGGCGGCACCTGAGCCTGAAGTACCCGGACCCGCCAGGTCCCTTGCCCGAATGACGTCTGCACGGCCTGCGACGGCGCAGAGGCACCCACAGTCACCAGCGCGCCGTTGACGCCGCCAGGCCTCGAGCAGGGTTCCCTCCTGCTCCGTCAACCCAAGGTCCCGAACTTTGCCACTCGTCCAGTTGTTGAAATCCGCAGGAGCGACACCAATAGGTTTCGCAACTTCAGTCTGGCGCACATAGGGGTTTGCGCTGAAACTCCGCAGGTGTTCTGTCACCTGTTCCGGCTTCGTTGGCAAAACGGCCTCCATTGGAAATGAGCCGCCGCTGACGGCCAACGGAAGACTCTGTCCTGCTCAACGCACGTCCCCACACCGTGGTTCACACGCCGCCCGGACCGGGCGGAGACACGCAGTTCTTGATGCCCATCGTGACTCGTCGTTCTACGAGGGCGGGGGCGAGGGGTGAGCCGTCCCCGCCTGCCGGAACTCAGGCGGACGGCTGCAACGGAGGCTGGTCCGTCGGCGAAGCGGACCGAGGCGACATCCTCAGTAGAGCCCGATGAGAGGTCAGGGACACCGGACGCCAGCACCGCAAAGGTGCCGGTGCAGTTGGGCTTGGACCAGGTTGCGGACCGGGTGCTGGTGGGCGTTTACCCAAAGCCCGGGTGTTTAAAAAACCCGGCCTGGGGTTACGCCCCATGAAACCAAAGGTAGGATAGTGGGTTATTACCATTGAGGCGGGAATACCAACAAGGAGCTGTA
>NZ_JBHVST010000178.1:0-13261 GCF_042885015.1 Streptomyces sp. NPDC058086
GTGCGCGGACCAGGCCGAGCGCGGTCTTGTGTGCGTGGTCGAGCCGCTGGCGACGCACCTTGCCGTGGAGCCGGGCGACCTTCTCCACCGCGCGCCGGTGGCTGGCGGTGCGGTCCTTCGCCTTGCGCCGCGGGAACCGGGACAGTGCCTGCTGCGCTGCCTGGAGCTTCTGGGCTGCCCGGCGGCCGTGGCGCGGGCTGGGCATAAACCCGCCGTTGGAGTCGGCGAGGAAGTTCGCGATGCCCAGGTCGATCCCGACCACGCTGCCGGTCGCAGGCAGCGGCTCCGGCTGTTCCTGCTCGGCACTGAGCACGACGAACCACTTACGGCCCTCGCGCTTGACCGACACGGTCTTGCCCCTGCCGACTACGGCGCGGTGCCGGTTGACCCTGACATGCCCGACACCCTGGAAGCGGACGCGGGTAACGGGGTCGTGCGGGGTGGAGTCCCACCGGCAGCCGTCCCCGTCCTTGGGGAACTCCACCGTGTCGAACCAGGTCACCCCACCGAAACGCGGATAGCCGGGCGTCTCACCGGACGTGACCCGGCGGAAGAACGCGGCGAACGCCTTGTCGAGACGGCGCAAGGTGGCCTGCTGCGAGGAGAACGACCAGCGGCCCTGACGCTCCGGGTCACATGCCCGGATGCCCTTGAGCTGCGCGGACTGCATCCCGTACCTGACGCTCGTCTTCGAGACATGCCGGTAGGCGTCACGGCGTTCCTGCAACGCCCCGTTGTAGAGGCAGCGAGATGCTGACGCGCTGCGAGACGATCATGCGGGACGTGTGCGAGAGCTCCGGCGCTTCGCGCCTCCAGACCGAGGATCGCATTCCCGCCCGGCCTCAAGGCCGGGATTCCCTACGAAGATTCAGAAGATGGCCCGATGTGACCCGCGTCTACCCTCCGCCGGCACCTGTCAGCTGCCGGAGCGCTCGCCGTCCGCGGAGCTTCCGGGGACGGCGACGGCCCGGCGGCGACGGCGGTGCGCCACCCCTGCGGCCGAGACCGCCACGGCGGCCAGCACCGCCGGGATCAGCACCGCGGGCCGCACGACCGCCCAGTACGGCGGAGCCGGTGACGCCTCCAGCGGGATGCGGGCGGTGTCGTTGCCGGGCGTGCGGTCGTAGGGGTTGTACGTGCGGATGGTGCCGTGGGCGCCGGGCACCTGCCGGTCGATGCGGAAGCGGAAGACCATGCTGGTCGTCCCGTCGTCCCCCGGCCACAACACGTCGCTGTCGAGATCGCAGACGAAGGCCCCGCCCGGCTTCTTGGGCCGCGCGCACGCCCACTTCCCGTCCGTGTCCTCGAAGGTGTACGGGATGGAGGTGACCGTGGTGCCTTCCGGCGGGACCACCTCGAAGCGGCCCTTCTCGTCCGTCGGCCTGCCGGGGCCGAGGCCGCGCACCCCGAGCGTCACGCTCACCGTGTCGCCGACCCGGCCCCGCACGGTCCCGGTGAGCGCCGCGTAGTCGGCCTGCACGGTGGTCTCCACGACGGTGACCGTGCCGGTGGCGTCGTGGATGCCCCCTTCGGGCGTCCTGGTCAGCGTGAGCGGGGCGCCCGTGCCGCGGACCGTGAGCTCGGCGGGCCGCTGCGGGTCGGACGACCAGGAGTAGTCCAGCGTGCCGGTCAGTTCCCCGGGGACGGCGGTGAAGGTGAAGGGCGAGCTCGTGCGGTACGCGGTGCGCGGGGCGGCGTTCGCCGGGAACGTGCACCAGGCGTCGGTGAACGTCGGGTTGTAGGAGCAGTTGCGGTGACGGGCTGTCAGTACCAGGCCGCCCTGTGCGGTGATCCGCAGGGCGATGCCGCGCTGTGTGGAGAACCGGCTGGGGTTGGAGAACCTCGGTGTCAGCGACGCGGGCTTCCCCGGCTCCACCCCGGTCGTCTTCCCCGGCTGCTCGGGCCCGTACAGCGTGGGTCCCCCGACGGTCATGCGGGTGGTGCCGGTGACGGAGGCCGTGTTGTCCGCGCTCGCGGTGTACGTGATCGTCCCGCTGTCGCCCGGCTCCGTCCCGTCCACGCCGTGGAGGGTGAAGGGCGGCATGCTCTCCCCGTCGTTGTCCAGGGTGCCGTACTCGCACGTCCACACCCAGCCCTCGCCGGTGCAGTTGTTGCCGCTGCCCTTGCTCACGCGGGCCACCCCGGCCAGTCCCGACGCGTCCACCACGACCTTGATGTTCCGGGCCGGTCCGGTGTTCCCGGGCACGACGGCGACCGGAAGGACGAACCCGGCGTTCGCGGCCTTCGCGCCCTCGTCGGCGTTGTACATGACGAACGTCCCGGGGGCCTCGAACCGCAGCCCGGTCTCACCGGACCCTCCGGCGAGCGCGAACCCGGCGGACGCGGCGGGTGCGGCGGAGGTGAGGAGAAATGCGACAGGAAATGCGACGAGGGCTCCCCACCACCTGCCCTTTTGTGGGCGTGCGGTCCGTATCGGCATGCGGGGCACTATGCCATCCGCCTTTGGCGTCCCCTCAACACGGCCCGGGGCGAACGGACTTGGCGAACCGGCTTGGCGGACGGGCTTGGCGGACGGGCTTGGCGGGGGCAAAGGCGCCGGGCAGGGGCGGCCGGTGCCGCGGACGGGGTCTGGTCCCGGCCTCGTGGTTCAGGGGCTTGTCGCTTCCTTTGTCGCCTGGTCTTCTGTACGCCGGGGTGATCCGTGACGCGTGTTCGCCCGCCGGCTACGGGCAGAACCGGGCACCGGAACGGGAACGAAAAGTGAGGATGAGGCGGCGTGGAACCAGTGGCGGGACCGGACGTACGGGGCGCGGTGCCCGAGGGGCTCGGTACGGCGATACGGGATACGGCCGAGGAGATCGCCGCACTGCTGCGCGCGGGCGCCGGCATGGAACGCCGGGTGCCGCAGTCGCAGTGGAGCGTCGGGGAGGCGGCCGCGCATCTGGCGCTGGCCAACGAGCTGATGGCGGACATCGCGGCGGGACGTGCGCGCGGCTACGGGGACGGCACGCCGCAGAGTCTCGCCGCGGCCAATGAGCAGGCGCTCGCCGCGTTCGGTGAGCGCGGGGCCGAGCCGCTGGCCGGGATGATCGTGGAGCAGGCCGGTGCGTGTCTGAAGGCGCTGGAGGAGCGGAGCGCGGAGGGGACGGTGGTCACTCCGCTGGGCCCGATGGGACCGGATGTGCTGGGGTCGTATCTGCTCACGCACATGCTGGGACACGGTTACGATCTCGCCCGTGCGCTGGGGCGTGCGCACATGATCGACCGGGGGCGGGTGCGGCTGACGCTGCCGTTCTTGATGACGGCGATGCCACGGGTGACCGACACGGCCCACACGGCCGGGCTGAGCGCCTGCTACGCGATCCGCCTGTGGGGTGGTGGCCGGTTCGGTGTGCGGGTGGCCGGGGGTGCGGTGTCGGTCGATGAGCGGCTGCCGGGGCGTGCGGACTGCACCATCCTCATCGAGCCGGTCACGTTTCTCCTGATGGCGCTCGGGCGCCGGGGCCAGTGGGGCGCCCTCGCTCAGGGCCGCATCCTGGTCGGGGGGCGCAAGCCCTGGCTCGCTCCGCGTTTCCCGGCTCTGTTCAAGGCGCCCTGAGCGCGACGGCCGCGGCGGCCGGACGGTGGCCGGCTGCCTGTGGTCGTACGGGCGTGGTGGTCACCTGGGCTCGGGGGCGGTGACGGCCGGGGCGGCGCCGAGGACACCGAGGAGGGTCTCGCGGTGGAGGTCCGCGATCGGGCCGAGGAAGTCCGGGTGGCGCAGCAGGGGGGCCGCGCGGTGGTCGCGCGGGCTGGGGATGGTCAGCCGGCGTGCGTCGCCCACGCTGTCGGGGCCGTGGTGGGTGGCGGCCAGGCAGGCGGCGGCCAGGGCGGCGAGGTCGGCGTCGGCCAGCAGGCAGGCCGCCCAGCTGACGACGGCCTCGTCGACCTGGGTGCGCCAGGCATGGGTGGCGTCCGTCAGCGGGGGTGCGTCGGCGCCGGTGACGAAGTCCAGCCGGCCGGAGCCGCCGGGGCCGAGCAGGTCCAGCAGTTCGGCGTCCAGCGCGGTGGGGTAGCGCAGGGCGGCGGCGATGGTGGCCGCGTGCCCTGCCTGGGCTTCGGCCAGGGCCTGGTTCAGCGGGCCGGCGGCCGGGGGGAAGGCCGCCAGCAGCCAGCGTGTGGAGGCGGCGATGACGGGCGAGAGAGCGGTGGGCATGGCGGACCGTCCTGTGCGTGTGCCCGCCTGTCCTGGGTATTCCGGTGTGGGTGATCCGGTCTCGGGCACTGCGCGCCCGGGCGGGGATGTACGTGGCGGACAACGGTACGGCGGCCTCCCGCGGGGGCGACAGGAGCTGCGTCACAGCCGGGGGCGGTGGGGCGGTGCGGCCGGGGGGCGGGTGTTGCCGCTCGCGGCGGCCGGGCCGGGCGCAGGGGCAGGCGGCGTCCTGGGCTGCTGGTGTTGGCCGGGTGTGCGCTCTAGCCGAGCGTGCGGTCGAGGTTGAAGGCGGCGCTGATCAGGGCGAGGTGGGTGAAGGCCTGGGGGAAGTTTCCGCGCTGTTCGCCGGTGTGGCCGATCTCCTCCGCGTAGAGGCCGAGGTGGTTGGCGTAGGTGAGCATCTTCTCGAAGGCGAGGCGGGCCTCGTCCAGGCGGCCCGCGCGGGTGAGTGCCTCCACGTACCAGAAGGAGCAGATCGAGAAGGTGCCTTCCTCGCCCTGGAGGCCGTCGGGGCTGGCCTGGGGGTCGTAGCGGTAGACCAGGGAGTCGGACACCAGGTCCTCGCCGAGGGCGTCGAGGGTGGCGAGCCATTTGGGGTCGGTCGGGGCGATGAACTTCGCCAGCGGCATCATCAGCAGGGAGGCGTCGAGGATGTCGCTGTCCTCGTACTGGGTGAAGGCGTGGCGTTCGGCGGACCAGCCGCGGCTCATGATCCGCCGGTAGATCGTGTCGCGGGCGGCGCCCCAGCGGACCATGTCGGCGGGCAGGCCGCGGTGCCGGGCCAGCCGCATGGCGCGCTCGATCGCCACCCAGCACATGAGGCGGGAGTAGAGGAACGTCTTGCGGCCGCCGCGGGTCTCCCAGACTCCCTCGTCGGGCTGGTCCCAGTGGTCGCACACCCAGTCGACGAGTTCGCTGATGCTGTCCCAGTGGGCGCTGGAGATGGGCTTGCCCCACTTGTCGTAGAGGTAGAGGGAGTCGACGAGTGCCCCGTAGATGTCGAGCTGGAGCTGGTCGACGGCGGCGTTGCCGACGCGTACGGGGGCTGAGCCGCGGTAGCCCTCGAGGTGGGGCAGTTCGCGTTCGGGCAGGTCACGGCATCCGTCGATGCCGTACATGATCTGCAGGGGGCCGGTGGGTCCGGACGGGCCGTCAGGGGCGCGCTGGACGTGTTCGGTGACGAAGCCCATGAAGGCTTCGGCCTCGTCGGTGAAGCCGAGTCTGAGCATCGCGTACACGCAGAACGCGGCGTCGCGGATCCACACGTAGCGGTAGTCCCAGTTGCGTTCGCCGCCGATCTGTTCGGGCAGGCTGGTGGTCGGCGCGGCGACAATGGCGCCGGTGGGGGCGTAGGTGAGGAGTTTCAGGGTGAGGGCGGAGCGGTGGACCATTTCCCGCCAGCGGCCACGGTAGCGGGACTGGGACAGCCAGCGGCGCCAGTAGCGCACGGTCGCGTTGAATTCTCTTTCCGCCTCGGCGACGGCGCAGAAGCGGGGTGCCACATCGCCGCCGATCTGGTCGATGGTGAAGACGGCCGCCTCGCCCTCGTGCAGCTTGAACAGGGCCCATACGTCCGGGCCGGCGACCTCGATGGGCACGGTGGAGGTCAGGGCGAGGTGCAGCGAGGCGGAGGCGAAGACCGCCTGGCCGGCCCCGGCGTGCACGGTGTGGGGTGCGGTGCCGTATTCGAAGCGGGGGGCGACGCGGGCGCGGAAGGGGAGTGCTCCGCGGACGCACACCACGCGGCGGATGAGGCGGTGGCGGTCGGCCTCGCGTGAGTCGTCGACGACGGGCATGAAGTCCTGGATCTCGCCGACTCCGTCGTCCGCGAAGAAGCGGGTGATCAGGACGTTGGTGTCGGGGAAGTAGAACTGTTTGGTGCGGGTGGGGACGTCGGGGGCGAGTTCGAAGGATCCGCCCCGTTCGGCGTCGAGGATCGAGGCGAAGACGCTGGGTGCGTCGAAGCGGGGGCAGCAGTACCAGTCGATGGTGCCGTTCGTGCCGACGAGGGCGGCGCTGCGCAGGTCGCCGATCAGGCCGTGCTCGGCGATGGGCAGGTAGCCGGGGGTGCCGGTGCCGCGGGGGCCGGTGTATGTCCGGTCACTGTCCTTCGCTCCGGCCTCAGGAGTCGCTTCAGCCACGTCAGCCTCCTTGGGCTTCGCCCGAGCCGCCCCCTGGTGTCCAGGCTAGCGAGTTGTCGCACCTGCGGGCCTGCGGAGCGGCGGGGGCTGCGGCGGCACGGCGCCCGGGGTTCAGGGGCGGGGGCGGGCGGGGGTGCGCGGGGAGAGGCGGCGGGCGAGTACGTCGAGGGCGTCGGTGACTTCTTCCAGCTGCTCGGGGGTGCTGTCGCCGAGGACGGCGGCGAGGTCGGCGCCGCCGCCGTCGGCGCCCTGCTGCAGGGCCGCCTTGCCGCCCGGCTCGGCGCCGGCCAGACCTACCCCGCCGCCTTCACCGCCGCCCTGCACACCACCGCCGTCCTGCCGCTGGCCGTGCTGGCCGCCGGGGCGCTGGTCTGCCTGCCGCTGCGCCGCCGCAGTGCGGCCGCCGTACCGGCCCGTGCCCGCCGGTCCGTCGCCGGCCACTGACCCGGGACGTCGGCCGCCGGCCCGTACGGCACGCGTCCCTCTCCCCCGCACGCAGGCTCCGCCTCGCGCGGGGCGGTCAGCGGGTGGCGGGCTGGGCGGGCAGGTTGAAGACGTGGCCCGGGGAGACGATCTTCGTGATCGCCTCGCCGAAGAGGGTGCTGGGCTCCGCGCCGTTGTGGTTGATGTCGGTGTTCAGCAGGACGACGAGGGTCGCCTGCGCCGCGGGGAGGTAGATGGTCAGGGATTCGTAGCCGGGCAGGGAGCCGTTGTGCCCGATCCAGCCGTGGACGTCGAAGATGCCCAGGCCGTACCCGGCGCCCGGGATCGTGGTGGGAGGCGTGGTCAGCCGCTGCTTCTGCGTGGCCGGGCTGATCAGGGTGGTGCCGTCGGGCAGGACGCCGGTGGCCACCGTGCGCGCCCACACGCGCAGGTCGTCCAGGTTGGAGATCATCGCGCCGGCCGCCCAGGCCCAGGACGGGTTCCAGCCGGCCGCGTCCTCGACCTTCCCGGTCGCGGTCTGGTCGGTGTAGCCCTGCGCGTGCGGGCTCGGGAAGGCGGCGTCGGTCGGGAAGAGGGTGTGGCGCATTCCCGCCGGGACGAGGACGTTGCCCCGGATGTAGTCCTGGACCGGCTTCCCGCCGGCCTTCTCGACGACCAGGCCGAGCAGGATGAGGTTGGTGTTGCAGTAAGAGAACTTCTGGCCCGGCGGGAACAGCACGGGATGCCTGAAGGCGTAGGCGAGCAGCTGCTGCGGGGTGAAGGGCCGCTGCGGATCGGAGGTGAAGGCCTTGAAGAAGCCCGGGTCCTCGGTGTAGTTGAACAGGCCGCTGCGCATCCCGGCGAGCTCCCGCAGGGTGATCCTGTCCCCGTTCGGCACCCCGGCGACGTACCTGCCGATCGGGTCGTCCAGGCCCACCTTGCCCTCGTCGACGAGTTTCAGCAGGGCCGTCACGGTGAACGTCTTGGTCTCGCTGCCGATCCGCGTGTACAGATCCGGCGACATCGGCCGGTCGCTGCTCTTGTCGGCGACCCCGAACGACCTTATGTAGGTGCCCTGGCCGGGTGTCCACAGGCCCACGGTCACCCCGGGCACGTTCGCCTCGCGCATGACCTGCTGCACGGTCCCATCGAGCTGCCCGGTCACGGCGGGGGTGAGGGTGCGGACCTCGCCCGCCGGTGAGGCGGAGGGCGAGGGCGGCTGCGGGGCGGTGGTAGCGGTGCGCACCGGTGCCGGTGCCCCGAACGCGGACGGGCCCGCGGCCGGCACCGTCAACATCCCCACCGCCGTGGCGGTTACGGCCCCCCTGCGCAGTCGTCTGCACGCGTGCGTCATGGGCCCACTCCCAGCAGCCGAGAACGAAGCCCGCGAGCGTGGTGGACGAGAGCGCCGGACAGTTGTGCGACAAACCGCAGGTCACCGCCGTGCCGTGGACACCACCCTCAAGCTCCTGCCCCACCAGCATAGGAGCGTGGCCCTGCCCCCGCCCGTCGGGCGGGGGGGGTCCCGGACGGCGGCGGTGGGGGCCGTACGACACCGGCCGGACGGCGTGGCGCGGGCGGACGGCGTGGTCCGGGCGGACAGACCGTGCGGTCAACCTGCCTGCGGGCACGGTCTTCTGACGGCCGGTCAACTGTGCCGACCGCATGCCGGCGGCCGGCCCGGCGTCAAGTGAGGAACGGACGGGACGGGACTGCGGTCTCCCGCGCCGGGCGTGACGGGGCCGCGGTCTCGCGCGCCGGGCGGCCCGATGCCGGCTGCCGGCCGTTGGGCCGGGCCCCGTGCAACCGCCCGCCCTCCCTTGGCCGTCCCCGCCCCCGGGGAACCGTGACGGGAGGGGATCATGTGGTGCGGAGTCACATACGTCTTGAGGACGAGGGCCGGGGGGAGATGAAGTGAGTTTCCTGCTCTGCCTGCTGGTCGTCCTGGTCGCAGTCGTCTCCGGCGTGGTGTTCCTGGGCCGGGGACTGGCCTGTATCGGGAGAGGCGGGCTCGTGCGCTCGCTCCGCGGTCTCGCGTATGCCGTCGCGGCGGGCGCGGCCGTGATGTACGCCTGGGGAATGCTGTACGTCGCGGGCGCGGCGCTGGAGGCGGCGGACGGCGGGGCGGACTCGTCTCCCATCCGGCCGTGCCGCACGGGCGTGCAGGAACGCGACTACTGGATCGACGACTACCACGTCTGGTGGGTGCCGGTCCGGTTCGTGTGCCATCGAAGCGACGGGACCACCTACGACCGGGAGGTGCCGGGATACGTGAACCCGGCACTGGCCGGCCTCGCGGTCAGCGCAGTGGCCCTGGCCGTGTCCGCCCGGTCCGTGTCCGCCCGGTCCGTGGACGAGCGCGCGCAAAGGCCGTGAACATGCTGGCGTTCTACGCCGTGTCGTTGATCAGTCTCTTCCTGTTCACGGCCGGATCCGTTGCGTACCTGCTGTGGGCGGCCCTGCGGCGTCCGTCCCGGCAGGCCCGCTGGGCCGTCATCGGCGCAGGTGTGGCGGTGCTCGGATACGCGGGTGCCGTGGCGTACGGGCTGGCCTTCACCGATCCCGTGCAGGTGTGCGGCGAGAAGACGCTCGACAACGACTTCCCCCTGGTGCGCGTGAGGGTGGACGCCTTCCCGCCGGACGTCACCTGCTACTGGACCGACTCGGGGGCCTATGGGCCGTCGCACCCCACAGTCCTGGGAACGTGGGTCATGTGGGCAGGCACCGGGGTCCTGGTCGTGGCCCTCTCCGTCATCCTGATCGGGCGGAGGTCGCGGGCCTCCCGCTGGGTGCGGGCCGGTGCGATCTGGTCGCCGATGGCGGCCGCCATGATCTGGGTGACCGGTATCGGCCCCGCGATGGAACTCTCACGGACCGAGCTCTACGACGAGTGCCTGCACGCGAGGACAATCCCCCCGGAAACCAAGCTGATCCGGATCGACGTACGGGACATCGAAAGAACCGTCTTTCCGCCCTCCCTCACCTGCACGTACTCCGACAGCAAGGCCGACCTCCTCGTACCCGAGCGGACCGGCCTGCTCGGGTGCGGTGTCGCCTTCGTGGCGTTCGCGGGGACCGCCCTGTCCCAGGCCGCACGAGCGGGCCGGCCCAGGCCGGGCATGTGAGACGTGGCCGGGCATGGCCTTCCGGCACCGGGGCGGCGCCAAAACGGTGCCGGCGTGCCGCTGCCGGTGCCGGCGTGCCGCTGCTGACGGGGCCGGGCCGAGAGGAGTTCGGCCCGGGCCGGTGAGCAGCGGCGGCGCGGCACGGCGGTCGCATCGGCGGTCGTGGGGAGTGCAGTGGTCACAGGCCCAGGGAGATGGCCAGCCGGGTGAGTTCGGCGGTGCTGTTGATGTTGAGCTTGGCCCGGATACGGCGGAGGTAGGCGTCGACCGTGTGCTTGGAGAGCCCCATGTGGCGGGCCGTCTGCAGGTAGGTGCGCCCTGCGGCGATATGTCGCAGCGTCTCCTGCTCGCGGGGGGCCAGCGCGGGGACGGGGGCTTCGGCGTGCGGCGTGGCGAGTGTGAGACTCATGGGATTTCCTCCGACGTGTCGGCTCGGTCGTCGCTGCTCACACCCTTGAAAGCAGGGGACATATGACCGAATAAGGCTTTTTGTCCGCTTTACATAAAGCGTGGCCGGGGGACTTCATGACGGTGTCCGCCGACTGTCACAGGCCTGTCACAGGCAATCCCCGCGGGTTTGCAGCGGCGCGCTCACGGACGAAGCGGCGGGCCGCGCCCCCGGTGACGGCGCCGGGTTGGTGCTCCGTGCCCCCCGGGATCATGCTTGTCAGGAGAGCCCCCGGCCGTGCAGGTTCCCGAAGGGCGAGATGAGCGGCGATGGAGCGACTTCCCACCCATCCTGGTGAGCGGCCACACGAGTCGGACGCCTCCCCCGGTCCGGCCCGCACGGCCCCTCCCACTCCCACTCCCCCTCCCACGGCCACCGCCGCCGTCGACGCGCGGGGCATCGTGACGCAGTGGAGCGAAGGCGCCCGGCAACTGCTCGGCTACCCGCCCTCGGAGATCGTGGGACAGCCCGCCGCCCGTCTGCTCGCCGACGACGCCGACGACGCCGGCGCGGCGGCGCTGCGGGACGCGGCCGGACAAGAGCGGTGGAGCGGCACCGTGGCACTGCGGCACCGCGACGGCCGCCGGCTGCGGCGGGAACTGCTGGCGCACCGCCGTACGGCGGACGGCCCCGTCACCGAGTGGCTCGTGGTGTCCGCCGTGACCGGCGCACCCGAAGGAGAAGCAACCGGGGGCGCGACGTCCGGAAGTAGAGCGCCCGGGAGCGAGGCGTCCGGAAGCGAAGCGCCCGGGAGCGGTCGGCTGGGGGAATGGGCGTTTCGCCAGGCGCCCTGTGTCATGGCCGTCTTCGACACAGACCTGCGGCTGGTGCGGGCCAACGCCGGTATGGAGCAGGTGCTGTCCCTCACCGAGGACCAGATGCGCGGACTGCGCCTGCCGGAGATCGTGCCGCATCCGGTGAGCGACGAGGCCGAGGCGAAGATGCGCCGGGTGCTGGAGGGCGGCGGCCCGCAGCACCTGCGGGCGGGCGCCGGCCCCGCGGGCACCGGGGCGGAAGACGACTGGTCGACCTCCCTCGTCCCGCTGAAGGACCCCGCCGGCCGGGTGCGCGCGGTGTGCCTGGCGGCGCACCAGCGGCTCCAGGCACATCTCGCCCGGCAGCGGATGCTCCTGCTGAGCGAGGCCTCGGCCCACATCGGCACCACCGCGGACAGCGGGCGCACCGCGCAGGAACTGGCCGACATCGCCGTCCCCCGGCTCGCGGACTTCGCCGCCGTCGATCTGCTGGACGCCCCCCGGCACGGCGGTGAGCCCTCCCCCGCCGCCCCGGCCGGGCCCCTCGCCATGACCCGCACCGCGGTGCGCTCGGTCCCCGAGGACGGCCCCCCCGCCGCGGCGGGCACAAAGACCCGCCACCCGGCCCTGTCACCGGTGGCCCGGTGCCTGGCCCAGGGCCACGGCGCCCTGTACGACGCGGCCGACCCCGACCTCGTGCGGTGGGCGCGGCAGGACCCGGAGGCCGCCCGGCTCCTCGGGATCGGAACGCACTCGGTGATGGTGGTGCCGATGCGGGCCCACGGCGCCACGCTCGGCGTGGCCCTCTTCGGCCGGCACCGGCGCGCGGAGCCCTTCGAGACGGACGACCTGTGGCTGGCCGAGGAGCTCACCGCCAAGGCGGCCGTCAGCATCCACACCACCCGCCGCGACAGCCGGGAGCACACCAGCACCATGACCCTGCAGCGCAGCCTGCTCCCGCAGACGCTGCCCGACCAGGGAGCCCTGGACATCGCCACCCGCTATCTGCCCGCCGGCACCCGGGCCGGCGTGGGCGGCGACTGGTTCGACGTCATCCCTCTGTCCGGTGCGCGGGTGGCCCTCGTCGTGGGCGACGTGGTCGGCCACGGCATCCGCGCCTCCGCCACCATGGGCCGGCTGCGCACCGCGGTGCGCACCCTGGCCGACGTCGACCTGCCGCCCGACGAACTGCTCACCCACCTCGACGACCTCGTCCTGCACCTGTCCGCCGACGAGGGCGGCACGGACGCCGCCGCCGAGAGTGCCGGGGGCATCGGCACCACCTGTCTGTACGCGGTCTACGACCCGGTCTCGCGCCGCTGCGCCCTCGCCCGGGCCGGCCACCCGCCGCCCGCCGCGGTCACCCCGGACGGCTCCGTCCGCTTCCTCGACGTCCCGGCCGGCCCGCCGCTGGGCCTGGGCGGCCTGCCGTTCGAGACCTTCGAGACCGAACTGCCCGAGGGCAGCCTCCTGGCCCTCTACACCGACGGTCTGCTCGCCGCCCGCGACCACGACATCGACGAGGCGCTGGACAAGATGTTCGCCGCCCTCGCCCGCCCCGCGAAGACCCTCGACACGGTCTGCGACAGGGTCCTCACCGCCATGCTGACCCACCGTCCCGACGACGACATCGCCCTGCTCGTCGCCCGCACCCGGGTCCTGCACGCCGACCGGGTCGCCGCCTGGGACCTGGCCTCCGACCCGGCCGTCGTCGCCCGGGCACGCAAACACGCCACCGAGCAGCTGACCGCCTGGGGGCTGGACGACGCCGCCTTCATCACCGAACTGACGGTCAGTGAACTGGTCACCAACGCCATCCGCTACGGCCGGCCGCCCATCCAGCTGCGGCTGATCCACGAGGACTCCACGCTGACCTGCGAGGTCTTCGACTCCAGCAGCACCGCCCCGCACATGCGGCGCGCCCGGACCTTCGACGAGGGCGGGCGGGGCCTGCTGCTGGTCGGCCAGCTCGCCCGGCGCTGGGGCACCCGGCACGCCCTCACCGGCAAGACCGTCTGGGCCGAGCAGTCCCTCTCCCCCGGCTGACCGCCGCCCGCGCGGGGCCGCGGGCCGCTAGGTCCTGTCGTCACATTCCCGTCGTCCGCCCGGAGGGCGGGTCCTGCGGCGTCATGGGGGTCCCCCCTGCTCGAGCGGAGTCGAGAGCTTGGGGGAGCGTGCTCTCGGCGTGCCGGGCACAGGCCCTCGTACTGGAC
>NZ_JBHVST010000179.1:0-12920 GCF_042885015.1 Streptomyces sp. NPDC058086
AAGGTCGTCGACCTGATGGCCGCCCTGCAGGAGAGCATCCGCAAGGCGCAGGCAGCGCGCGGCGAGGACGCCGGCGATGCCGAGGTCCACGAGATGCCGACGGCCAAGAGGAAGACTGCGAAGAAGACCGCGGCGGCGAAGAAGCCGGCCCGGCGGCAACGGGGCACCTAGGCAGAGCTCGTCTTCACGCGCCTCGACCAGCGGTATCTGCCCGGATGAAGGGCCTGGCGCAAGTACCAGTGCGCCCAGAGCACGTCCGAAGCAGTGATCGGCGGTGTCACCGGTTCGTTGAAGGAGCCGCTCACCCTCCTGCTGGGCCGCTACGACGAAGCGGGCGACCTGCGGATGGTCGCCCGCACCACCCCTCTGACGACTGCGGTCCGGCGCGAACTGGGCCAGCAGCTGGAGCCCGCAGGCATTGAACACCCGTGGTATGGACGGCACTTCAGCGCCAGTTGGGGAACTGGCGGCGAGCTGGAGTACAGCCCCGTCCGGCCGGACCTGGTCGCGGAGTTCGTCGCCGACACCGCCATCGACGCCGGACGCTACCGCCACCCGGTCCGCTTCGTACGTCTGCGCGACGACCTCACCCCGCAGGAAACGCCGCCCTTCACCGCCTGACCGCTGTACCCCGGGGAGATCACGGTACGGGCGAACTGACCATCGACTCCTCGGAGATGGCGGCGGTCTCTTCGGTGCGGGTTATGCGCGCCCCGCCGGAGGTCTCGCTTACCGGTTTGCTTGGGGGCGTGAAGGCGGAGAGCACCGTTGCGGTGATGTGGTCGGGGCATGGTCGGACGTGCCACCGCGAAGTCGGCAACGGAGCTCGGCGGTCAGCCGTTGCGCGGGGTGACCAGGCCGGATTCGTAGGCGAGGACCACGAGCTGGGCCCGGTCCCGGGCGTGGAGTTTGGTCATGGCCCGGTTGATGTGGGTCTTCGCGGTCATCGGGCTGATCACCATGTGGTCGGCGATCTGGTCGTTGGACAGGCCCCGTGCGGCCAGGGCGACCGCTTCGCGTTCCCGGCCGGTCAGCTCCTCCAGCGCGGCGCTGGTGGTGGGGAGCGGCTGTGTGACGTACCGGTGGATGAGCTTGCGGGTGATGGTGGGGGCGAGCAGGGCGTCGCCGCGGGCGGCTACCCGTACGGCGTGCAGGAGGTCCTCCGGCACGATGTCCTTGACCAGGAACCCTGCGGCGCCGGCGCGCAGCGCGTCGAAGACGTACTCGTCCATGCCGTAGTTGGTCAGCATGACGACGTGTACGTCGGCCAAGGCCGGGTCCGCGGCGATGCGCCGGGTCGCCTCGATGCCGTCCATGACCGGCATCTGGATGTCGATGAGCGCGACGTCGGGCAGGCATTCCTTGATGAGCACCAAAGCCTCGTCGCCGTCGGCGGCTTCGGCCACCACCTCGATGTCGTCTTCGAGGTCGAGCAGTGCGCGGAAGCCGCTGCGGATGAGCGGCTGGTCGTCGACCAGCAGGACACGGATCATGATGCTCGTTCCACGGGGAGTTCGGCCTGGACGGTGAAGCCGTGCTCGGTGCGTGGCTGCGCGCGCAGCCGGCCGCCAAGGGCGGTGACGCGTTCGCGCATGCCGAGCAGCCCGAGGCCGGGGGCCGGGGCGTCATCGGGGGTGGCCTTGCCGTCGTCGTCCACCTGGACGGCAAGGGCGTCGGGCCGGTATTCGATCCGGACCGTCGCGGTGGTGGCGCAGGCGTGCCGGGCGGTGTTGGTCAGCGCCTCCTGGACGATGCGGTAGGCGGTCCGGCCCACCGCGGCCGGCACGGCGTGCCGTTGCCCTTCGATCGTCAGCGTCGCGTCCAGGCCCATCGAACGGGCGCGCTCCACGAGTTCCGGTACGTGTTCGAGGCTCTGCGGCGGGGTGGTGTCGTCGTCGCGCAGGGCTTCCAGAGTGGCGCGCAGTTCCCGGGTTGCCTCCCGTCCGGCCATCTGGATCGCCAGCAGGGTCTCGGGCACCTCCTCGCCACGCCTGCGGGCTACGTGGACGGCGACCTCGGACTGCACCTTGATGATCGAAATCTGGTGGGTGAGGGAATCGTGCAGCTCCCGCGCGATGTGCAGCCGCTCCTCATCCGCGCGGCGCCGAGCGGTCTCCTCCCGGGTGCGCTCGGCTTCGTCCGCCCGCTGCTCGGCCTGCCGCAGTGCCTCCCCGGAGGCGAAGGCGGCGATCAGCCAGGCGATTTCCAGGACGTTCCGGGCCTGCGCGAACGCTTCGCGCGCTGGCCCGTCGCGGAAGACCAGTGCCGTGAGAGGCAGGACGACGAGCAGGGACACGGATGCCGCCACCGTCAGGGCACGGTGCCCGGCCCGCACGGCTCCGTACACCGCAACCAGGTACGGGACAGCGAGCGCCTCAAAACCCGCCGCGTCGTACCCCACCGCGCACAGGCCGGTGACAGCCAGCACGGCGATCGGAGCCCTGCGACGGGCGACCAGCGCCAGCCCGCCCGCCGCCAGCAGCACGGCGCCGAACAGCTCGCGCTTTCCGGCCGGGTGCTGCCCCGACAGCCCGGTTCCCAGCAGCAGTGCCGCCACGCCGACGGCAATCGCCCAGTCCATGGCACCGGCCGGGACACGAAAACGCCCTGTGTCCATGCGCGCACCCTAGCCGGACGCGGCTGCGGGCGAGTCCCGCCCGCGGACGAGCGGCTGGCTACCGCACCCGCGGTACGTGCCCGCCGCCTGCCGCGTGCGCGGCAGTCCACTGCCATGTCGACGGCAGTGCGAAAAGACTGCGCCCGCCGGACGACCAGCCGTGCGGTCGGCGGGCACGCTCAAGGCACAACGGAAACCGCGGAATTCGCCACGTACGACGGAGGAGAGCGGCATGAGTGCAACAGATGTCCTGACGGTGGCCGCCGAGGGCGGAGTCATCGGCGACGGGCGGACCGGGGCCATCCTGGCCCTCGGCGTGGGGCTGATCGGCGTGGCCGTTGGCTGGCTGGCCCTGGCCCGCGTCGCCGGCCGGTTCAGCACCGGCAACGCGCGTACCGGCGCTATGTCGGCCATGGCGGTGGGCCTGGTTGGCACGGCCCTCGCGGCGCTGCATCTGGCCACCTCCAGTGGTGGCCCGGGCACCGGCAACGGAATCGTGGGAGCCATCGTGGCCATCCCCTTGGGGCTGATCGCCATGGCCCTCGGCCGGCGCGCTCTCACCCGCTCCCGACGCGCTGAGCGGAGCGCCGACCGCTTCGAACACGAGCGGGAGTTCGGGTCCACCTCATAGGCGTCGCCGGGCCTACGCTGACGGTCCGCCCGGGCATGTGAGTCCGGGGCGAGCCTTCTCTGAACTGAGCCCCGTACGAGGCCGTGGTCTCTGGGGAAGTCCAAAGCCTGTTCCCGCCGAATCACCGGGTGGCGGCGGCCGTCGTCCTTCTCGGTCCGATAGGTAAGTTTTTGGGCAACGTGTGCCGGTATCTGTGACGCAGGCAGGCACACTGGCGCACAAAGGGGGGGCAGTGTGCGTGGCCGGGTGCCCGTATGCAGCCGTTGGCCGCGTGCGTCTGGGGTGGGCGCCGCAGTGGCAGTGGGGGGATGGATGACGCAGTCGCTTTCCGGGCAGCGCCGTGCCGAAAACCGGCCGGATGCCGGCACGCGTGGCGGGCCGGTCGTGGTGGTCGGCGCTGGTCCGTACGGTCTGTCGGTGGCCGCTCATCTGCGGGCGGCCGGGATAGTGGTGCGGGTTTTCGGCGAAGTCATGGGCAGTTGGCGGCACTCGATGGCGACCGGGATGTTCCTGAAGTCGACGCCCGCGGCGACCGATCTGTCGGCTCCGGTGCCGGGGGGCCGGTTGGCGGACTTCTGCCGTGCGGCGGGCGAGCCGGAGTTGACCGAGTTGACGCCGATCCCGTGCGAGACGTTCGTGCGCTACGGGATGTGGTTCACGCAGCGGTATGTCGGCCCGGTGGAGGCGGCCCGGGTGTCGGCGGTGGAGCGTTCCGGGGCCGGTTTCGTCGTCCGGTTGGAAGGCGGCGGGGAGATCGAGGCGGCGGCCGTGGTGGTGGCCACCGGGCTCGCCACGTTCGCCTATGTCCCCGACGAGTTGTTGCCGCTGGCGCCCGGCGGGCCCGGGCCGCAGGCCGCACTGTCCCACACGAGCCAGCACACCGACCTGTCCGAGTATGCGGGGCAGCGGGTGGCGGTGGTCGGGGGCGGCCAGTCGGCCCTGGAGAGTGCCGCGCTGCTGCACGAGGCCGGCGCTGACGTCGAGGTGCTGGTGCGCGATGCCCGGGTGCTCTGGGGAGTGCGCCTGCAGGTGCGGCGGCCGTGGGGGGAGCGGCTGGCCGCCCCGGCCTCTGCGCTGGGGACGGGCTGGGTGCTCGCCGCGGTCTGCGGCGTTCCGGGCGCCGTACGACGGCTGCCGGCCGCCGCCCGGATGCAGCTGTTTCGCCGCGCGCTGGGCCCTTCGGGCGGGTGGTGGCTGCGCGAGCGAGTGGAAGACGTGGTGCCCGTTCGCACGGCGTGCCGTGTGGAGCGGGCGCGTCGGTCCGGGGCCGAGGTGCACCTGCGCCTCGGCGGCGAGGGCAGCGGGCCGGCCGATCGCGTCGTCGACCATGTGCTGGCGGCCACCGGGTACCGGCTCGATGTGGATGTCCTGCCCTTTCTGACGCCGTCGGTGAGGCGGGCGGTGAGCCGCGTGCCCGGCTCGCAGGCTCCTCGTCTGTCCGGTGCGTTCGAGTCCAGCGTGCCGGGGCTGTATTTCACCGGTTCGCTGGCGGCGCCCATGTTCGGGCCGATGCTGCGTTTCGTGGCGGGCACGGAGTTCGCGGCCCGGCGGATCGCCGGGCGGCTGGTGCGGCAGGTTCCGCGCCGCTGACTGCACGTCCCGGGCGTCGCCGTGCCGTCTGTGTGCACCGCTGGGCAGCCTCGTTGCCTTGTACGGGCGGTTGCCGATCTCGGTCTCGTCGCTGCCGGAGTGAGCGGGGTGCGGGAGTCCCAGTGGGGCGCGGCCCTGGGTACCCGGCTGCGGCACGTGATGGCACACCCCGCGCGTGCAGGTGAGCGGTTCAGGACGCCCGGCGGGCGGTGACGGCCCGGCGTATGACGTAGGCGGCGATGCCGGCGGCGAGGAGCACGGTTCCCCACGCGACGGAGGCGGCGGGCAGGGTGAAGGCCAGCAGCAGGCAGCCGGCCAGGCCGAGTGCGGGGACGATGCGGGGCGGGCGGTTCTCGTCCGGCGTGAGCGTCCAGGCGGAGGCGTTGGCGATGGCGTAGTAGACGAGGACGCCGAAGGAGGAGAAGCCGATCGCGCCGCGTACGTCGGCGGTGGCGGCGAGCACCACGACGACGGCGCCCACCAGCAGTTCGGCGCGGTGCGGTACCTGGAAGCGCGGATGAACGGCGGCCAGGACGTGGGGCAGGTGCCGGTCGCGGGCCATCGCCAGGGTGGTGCGGGAGACGCCAAGGATCAGGGCGAGCAGGGAGCCGAGCGCGGCGACGGCCGCCCCGACCCGGACGACGGGCGCCAGCCAGTCCGCCCCCGCGGCCCGCACCGCTTCCGACAGCGGCGCGGCCGCCTCGCCCAGCCGATGGGGGCCGAGCACCGTCAGGACGGCGAGGGCCACGGCCGCGTACACGACCAGGGTGATGCCGAGGGCGATTGGGATGGCGCGGGGGATGGTGCGCGCGGGGTCGCGGACTTCCTCGCCGAGGGTGGCGATGCGGGCGTACCCGGCGAAGGCGAAGAACAGCAGGCCCGCCGCCTGCAGCACGCCGCTGACGGTGGCGTCGGAGCCGACACTGAGCCGGCCCGCGTCCGCTGTCGACGAGGTGAGGGCGGCGACCACGACCGCCGCCAGCACGGTCAGCACGACGGCGACGATCGCCCGGGTCAGCCACGCGGACTTCTGGATCCCGGCGTAGTTCACGGCGGTCAGCGCCACCACCGCGGCGACCGCCACCGCGTGGGCGTGACCGGGCCACACGTACGAGTTCGCCAGCGTCCGCTACCTCGTCGACGACGTCCAGGCGGCCATCGACTTCTACACCACCCACCTGGGCTTCACCCTCCGCAGCAACCCCGCCCCCGCCTTCGCCGACGTGACCCGCGGGCCGCTGCGGCTGCTGCTGTCCGGCCCGGCCACCTCCGGCGCCCGCGCCACCCCCAGCGACCTCGGCGCCGGAGGCAACCGCATCCACCTGATCATCGACGACCTCGACACCGAAATCGACCGGCTGCGCAGCGCCGGACTCACCTTCCGCAGCGATGTCGTCTCGGGCCCCGGCGGGCGCCAGATCCTGCTCACCGACCCCGCCGGCAACCTCATCGAGCTGTTCGAACCCGCCCGCTGAGCGGAGCGATTTTCACACCCGCCGTAAGCGAGTCACGGCAGCGCCGGGGCTGCCGATCAGTTGCA
The DNA here is from genome assembly GCF_042885015.1 of Streptomyces sp. NPDC058086. Lineage (NCBI taxonomy): Bacteria > Bacillati > Actinomycetota > Actinomycetes > Kitasatosporales > Streptomycetaceae > Streptomyces > Streptomyces sp. NPDC058086. Next base: position 6,379 of record NZ_JBHVST010000179.1, read on the forward strand.
GCAGTCGCACCCGGGGCGGCAGCCGCACGCGTCGCTCACCTCGGCCCCGGCCGGATGCGTCGCGGCGGAGGGGGCACAGCAGCCCTTGCCCTGCCAGGCGTCGCGGCCCTCCTTGACGGCGATGGCAGCGATGACGAGGGCGGCAATCGGGTCGGCCCAGGACCAGCCGAGGGTGGCGTTGAGGACCAGGCCGACCAGGAGGACGGCGGAGAGGTACGTACACAGCAGGGTCTGCTTGGAGTCGGCGACCGCACTGGCGGAGCCGAGTTCGCGGCCGGCCTTGCGCTGGGCGGCGGACAGGAACGGCATCACGGCCAGGGACAGCGCGGCGATGACGATGCCGGGGATGGAACGTTCAGCCTCCCCCGTGCCGGTCAGCGCCCGGACCGCGTCGACGCTGACGTACGCGGCGAGCACGAAGAAGGAGAGGGCGATGATCCGCAGGGTGGTCTTCTCCCGCGCCTCGCGCACGGCGTGCTCGCGGGCGGAGAACTGCCAGGCCACCGCGGCGGCCGAGGACACCTCGATGACGGAGTCCAGGCCGAAGCCGATCAGCGCGGTGGAGGAGGCCATCGTCCCGGCGGTGATCGCGACGATCGCCTCGATGACGTTGTAGGTGATGGTGGCCGCGACCAGCAGCCGTATGCGCTTCGCCAGCGCGTCGCGGCGAGCCGGGGAGGGGCCGATGCCGATGGATATCTCCGCGGTCATCAGCAGCAGCCCTTCGTCTCCGCGTCCGGGCAGGTCTTGTCCGCCTCGACGGCGACCACGGCGGTGCGCAGGTGGTCCAGCGCGTGCCCGAGGCGCTCGTCGGCGAGCTCGTAGCGGGTGCGCCGGCCGACCGGCACCGCGACGACCAGTCCGCAGTCGCGCAGGCACGCCAGATGGTTCGACAGCCGGGTCCGGGAGATCTCCAGGGCGTCGGCGAGGTCGGCGGGATGGGCCGGGGCCTCGCGCAGGGCGAGCAGGATCCGGCAGCGGATCGGGTCGGCGAGGGCGCGGCCGAACCGCGCCAGCACCTCGATGTCAGCAGCGAGAGTCAGCACACCAACGACAGTACACGGCATCCTGAATCCAGAGAATCGTGAATCATTGATTCCCGGTGCAAAGGCGCCGCGCGAGTGCCGCTGGTCCCGCCCGACAGCGCTCGGCTGATCATGAACATCTTGTTGCGGGCCACCTCTCTTCCCTTTCGGGCGCCGATACTGGCCGGGCGATCGAAGAGCCGGGGGCGACGGTGGACTGGACGGTGCCGGGAGGGCTGGCCGCCGGCCTGCTGATCGCGACCGTAACCGCCCCGGTCGGCGTGTCCGGCGCGGTGTTCCTCCTGCCCATCGAGCTGAGCGTCTTCGGCGTGCCCAACCCGGCCGTCAGCGCAACCAACCTGCTGTTCAACGTCGTCGCCGGGCCCGGCGCCCTGTGGCGCTACCGCCGCGACGGCGCCCTGCACGGCGACCTCGCCCGGCGCCTGGTGCTGGGCACACTGCCAGGCGTCGTCCTCGGCGCTGCCATCCGCGTCTTCGCCCTGCCAGGCCCGGACGTCTTCCGGCTCCTGATCGCTACCCTGCTGCTGCCGCTGGGGCTGTGGCTGTGCCTGCGCGCCCTTGCCCCGGCACGCCACCGGCCGCCGTCCGCTGGAGAGTTGGCGCCTCGCACGCTCACCGGTCTCGCGCTGGTGGTCGGCGTGGTCGGGGGCATCTATGGCATCGGCGGCGGTTCGCTGCTCGGCCCGATTCTCGTCGGACGCGGTCTGCCCGTCGCCCGCGTCGCTCCGGCTGCGCTCGCCGCTACCTTCGCCACGTCCCTTGTCGGCGCCGCCTACGCGCTGCTGTCGCTCGTGAGCTCCGGAGAGGTCGCCCCCGACTGGTGGCTCGGCCTCGCCTGCGGCACTGGCGGACTGATCGGCGGTTACCTCGGAGCCCGTCTCCAGCCCCGCCTGCCCGAACGGGCCCTACGGCTTCTGCTCGGCACCCTCGCCACAGCCCTCGGTGCCCTGTATGCCGCCCAGACCCTGAACTGAGCCCACCCCAGTGGGAACTACGACGGAGGACCTGAACCGGCGTTCGGCATTGGACAACGGACAATGAGAAACCCTGTCCATAATTTCATCTCGTAGCTCCAGTCCGTGCCGGTGGGGAGTTCCGGTACGGACTGTGCGAGGGCGACGGAGACGGGCCAGTCCACTCGTCCAGCCTGCGGTGGTGTCGACGGTGGTGCGCGTCGGTGTCATCGGGGAGCGGGCCGTGGCGGGGGCTTTTAGGCTGGTGGGGCTCGGGGTTGTCGTGGAGGTCTGTGATGCCCCGACCGCTGTGGAGCGGCGCCATTTCCTTTGGCCTGGTGACCATTCCGGTGAAGCTGATGAGCGCCACCGAGGACCGTTCGGTCCATTTCCATCAGGTCCATACGGAGGACCTGGGCCGGGTGCGGGTGCGCAAGTACTGCGAGGCGGAGGACCGCGAGGTGTCCGCGGCCGAGATCGGCAAGGGGTACGAGGTCTCCAAGGACACGCTGGTCGCCGTCACGGACGAAGAGCTGGAAAAGATGCCGCTGCCGACCGCGAAGGCGATCGAGATCGTCGCGTTCGTGCCGGCCGCGTCGATCGACCCGGTGCGGCTGAGCGGCGACAGCTACTTCCTGCGGTACGACGGCCAAGTCGCGGCAAAGCCGTACGCACTGATCGCCCGGGCGCTGGCCCGCAACACGAAGGTGGCCGTGGCAAAGCTGGCGTGGCACGGGCGCGAGCGCCTGGTGCTGTTGCGGGTCCGGGACGGGGCACTGGTCGCGCACGTCCTCAAGTGGGACGACGAGGTGCGCGACCCCTCCGAGCTCGCGCCGAAGGAGGCCAAGGTCACCGACTCCGAGATCGACGAGGCGCTGCGGCTGATCGACTCGATGGCGACGGACGACATCTCCGGCTACCGGGACGAGTACCGCCAGGCACTCGAGGCGGTACTCGAGGCGAAGGCCGAGGGCCGACAGCCACCCGAACCGAGCACCGAGGCCGAGGAACCGGGCGATAAGGTCGTCGACCTGATGGCCGCCCTCCAGGAAAGCGTCCGCAAGGCCCAGGCCGCGCGCGCCGAGGACGGCGGCGATGCCGAGGTCCACGAGATGCCGAAAAAGCCAGCGGCCGGGAAGCCCGCGAAGAAGACGCCCGTCAAGAAGACTGCGAAGAAGACCGCAACGGCAAAGAAGTCGGCCCGGCGGCAGCGAGGCGCCTAGCGCGCACAAGATCGTTCTGGCTTCGTGGCAAGGACGTCGAGGACTTCAGCGGCGACCAGGTCCTCGCCGTCGGCATGCCGGATGGCCAGGGTCAGCCGGAGTATCCAGAAGGCTCCCGACGCCCGACAGGTGTCGGCTGGGTGAGAGAATGCTGAACGCATTCGGCGCCGAGCAGACTGTCCCAGCGTTGCGACGGTTCGCCCAGCGGCACCGTGTTGCGACCCCGCGATCGGGCAGACAGCGCGCCCGGAGCGGTATCGGTCCCGTGCTGGCGTACCTGCCCGATGCGAAGACGCTGGAGTTCGCCGCCGGCTTGGCGAGGAACTCCTCACTCGCAGCCGTTGAGGGGGCCAATCTGTTCCCTCTGCGCGGGTGGGCGGCACAGGTGAACGCCGTCGACCTCACGCGCCCGGAGGACAAAGCCGACAGGTTGGATGCGCGGCTCACGTCGGCACTGGCCAGGTTGAAGTTCTACGGAAACAACGGCTACGGGCCACCGTTCGACCGTCAGCAGGCAGCGCGAATTCTCGACGATCTTCGGCTGCTGATTTGCTCGATCGTGACGTGGTCCTCGGCGCCATGGCCGCCCAAGGCGTCAGCCCCAACGGCCTGAAACGCCTCGGCCAGCTCATCGACTCCTCCAGCGGCCGGTAACGACCAACCTCCACACCTGCGCGGGGAACCGGCCACGGGCTCGTGTCGCTCTGCCCGCAGTGCCGACGGCTGGCCGCAAAACTCACGCACCGGCTCGCCGTCTACGCCGCTGCCCGATTCCGGCGCGGGTGAGACGGGCCCGGCGCTGCGGGGTCGCCCTCCGAGTCTCGTCAGCTCTGCGACTGCCGTTGGCGTGAACGAGCTGGCCGCATCGGAAGCCGGCCAGAGCAACTTGTAGCGACGGAAGCTTGTTACGAGCTGCACGGTCCCGTGCCCGGCCACGTGCAGCTCGGCATGGATGCGCGTCGAGGTCCACTGAGACGCATCGCCATCCCTCCGAGCACCCGAAACGGACCCAGGGCCGGCGTCAGCCCGGCGGACGCAGTCCGGTCAGCGTGACCGCGACGAGGCGCCGGACCGCCGACTTGGAAGCGAGGGCACCGGCCGCGGCGAGGGCGTGCAGGCAGAAGCTCGCCAGTTCGTCCGGGGAGACGTCGTCCCGGATGTCCCCGGCCTGCGCACCCTCGGCCAGCAGTTCCCGGAGGAAGTGCTGGAGGTGCTGCTCCGCTCCGGCGACGTGCCCGCCTCGGTGCAACAGCGCTCCGAGTTCCGCGCCGTGGCCGTGGCGCCGCTGCTGGATGAACGCGTACGCCTCCAGTACCCGTTCGAGCCGCTCGCCGGGACCGCCGGGGCCGTGCCGGAGTTCGGCGAGTTCGTGGAGGTGTCCGGAGATCTGGCGCTCATGCCAGGCCACCATGATCGATTCGACGTCCGGGAAGTACTTGTACAGCGTGGCCCGGCCGATACCGCTCTCCCCGGCGATCTTCGACATCGTCACCGCACGCAGCCCGTGCTCCATCACCAGCGCCGCCGTGGTCTCCAGAACCGCGTCGCGTACGGCGCGGCGGTGCTCCTCGATGGTCTCGTTCCACAGCTTCGGCACCGCCCCAGCATACGACCCGCCGATGTCGATACAGAATGCATTGACAGCGACAGAGTGTATCGATAAAAGTTGGGTTGTTACGGGGACCTGGAAGCCCGCCCCTCGCGGGCACCGCCCCCGACGGGAAGGACACCCGCATGACCGGCTCACCCCACCGCCCCTACGGCCTGGCACCGCATGAGCCCGATGACCTCTACGCCGTCCCGCCGCCCTGGGACATCGGACGGCCCCAACCAGCGTTTCTCGCCCTAGCCAAGGTCGGCGCTCTGCGGGGCCGGGTTCTCGACATCGGCTGCGGAACGGGCGAACACGCCCTCATGGCCGCCGGACTCGGCCTCCACGCCACCGGCGTCGACCTCGCCTCCCGCGCCCTGTGCACCGCCGAGACCAAGGCACACGACCGCAGCGGCAAGGCTCGCTTCCTCCGTCACGACGCCCGCCAACTGGCTGGCCTGGGCGAACAATTCGACACCGTGCTCGACTGCGGCCTTTTCCACGTCTTCGACGATGACGACCGCACCGCGTACATCGACGGCCTGCGGTCCGTGATCCCGCCGGGCGGCCGCTTCTTCATGCTCTGCTGCAGCGACCGGGAGCAGAGCAGCTGGGGGCGCGTACACAAGGTGACGCGGGAGGAGATCGAGGCCGCGTTCGCCGACGGCTGGCGGATCGAGTCCATCGAGGCCACCACGATCGAGATCACCACCGACCCCGACGGCCTCCGGTCCTGGCTGACCGCCGCCACCAGGATCTGAGTTCTCCGCCCGCGACCGAGCCGAGGAAGTCCATGCTCACCGCCGAAGCCCACATCGATACCGAACGCCCCAACCGCTACCTCGTACAACTGTGCAAGCACTTCGCCAACAAGGGTCGTCATCTGGGCCATCGCCCACGCACCCACCGCGGCGGTGACGCTCAGGCACCGCGCGAGACCCACACATCTCCCGAGATTCGGCCCGACCAGATCCACGTCGAATGGACCGACACCCAAGGAACGGTCCGCCTGCCTTGGGGCACCTGCGCCCTCCAGGCAGCCCCAGGCGCGTTGACACTGCGCGCCCAGTCGCCGGACGAGGAGAGTCTGCGGCGACTGCAGGATCTCGTCACCACCCACCTCAGCAGGTTCAGCAGGCGCGATCCGCTGCAGGTGGACTGGCAACGGCCCGAAGCGCCTGCCGTTCAGGCCACCGCGTCGGCTCCCGCGGTTCCTTCACGAGGCGCGGCGTTGCGCCGCCGCCATGGCGGGTGGACCGGGGTCGCCGCAGTCGTAGCGGTGGCCGCTGTCGTGGCCGTGCATCTGGGGCTGGGCGGGGCCGTTCTGGCAGACACGAGGTGGACTGGTTGGGCCGTCGGCTTCGTCGTGACGGCTGCCGTGGTGAAGATCGGCGTCGTCGGCAGTCTCGCCGTACGTCGCAGCCGCCGCCGTACCGGGTAGGAACCGGAGTCCCGACATAACATACCCCGGGGGGTACTCGCCCCGTGAGCGCTACCGCCTCCGGAAGGGTGCAGGTCTGTGGATGCGATCGGGCACGCTCTGTGTCCATCGTGATCTTGCAGGGTATCCCCGGCTTCAGCCGGGGAGGGAATGCATCCTAAGACTGCTCTGACCTGCACTTTAGAGCGGGCGTTTCTGCTGCTCGATGTACTGACGGATTACCGTGAGCGGTGCGCCACCGCACGAGCCTGCGAAGTAGGAGCGGGACCAGAACACCGAGCCCATGCC
>NZ_JBHVST010000180.1:0-12842 GCF_042885015.1 Streptomyces sp. NPDC058086
CCCCTCCTCCCCCCCGGCCGCCGTGTGGGCCGCCCCGCCCCCCCCGGCGCCCCCCCCCCCCCGACAGCCGCGGAGCAGCAACTCGCCTCGTACGCCGCGCTCCTCACCTGCGTTGCAGTCTGCGCCCAGGCGGTCGGGAACGGTGACCGGTCGTTGCTGGAAGACAGGGCTCGCGAACTAGCCACAATGGCCGCCGAGCTGGAAGCGGCTGCGCGAGAGGGTGCAGGGCCAGGTCAGCCAGCTAACACTGGGGCGGTGCTGGCCCGCACCAGTGAGAGTTCAGACTCACTGGTCGCCCTGCTCCGGATACTTCCCGCAAACCGCGGCGGATGACCTGTGCGTCGGACAGACGACGGCCCAGGACTGTGACCACGGTGTCACACCCGGCGCCCCCGGTGCGCTGCCTCCCGCTGAAGTCGCCCCCCGCCGGGGCGAATGCCTGCTCGACCGCCCTTCGCCGCGCCTCAGCCGAGGCCGAGCGTGCTGAGCGCAGTCGTCCAGTCGTTGACGATCGCCCGCTGAGCAACAGCGAGGGTGACCTTGTTGGCGCAGACCGCGGTGTGGAGTTTCATCTCCACCGGTCCTTCCGGTTGTTGACCTTGGCGCCCGCCTTGTGGCCCGGGTCCGGCGGCTCGACGCCGCGTTCAGCGCCTTCTCCTCGCCGGTGGCGGGCAAAGCAGCGCAGGCAGAGGCGGATGCGGCCGGAGACGTCGACTGGCTGGTGTCGGTCGACTCCACGATCGTGCGGGCCCACCATCAAACCGCCGGAGCCCGAAAACACCGTGGTGAACGCGGTTCCCCGGGATGCACGACAGCGAAATCTGGAGCAGCATCGAATCAGGGGAATTGGTTCGACCAGGATTCGCGACTGTAATCACCCGTCGAACGATCCAGAAACATACGCCAGGTCAGGAATGACCTTTCAACGGTCAATCACTCTCGGCCCGGGCATGTTCCGGGAATGCCAGCATCAGCAGAAAACGATGGGGCGTTTCGCTATGTCCAACAATCAACCGATGGGTGTCCCAGCACCGCTCCAGAGCTTCGATCCAGCTGTCGAACTGCTCCAGGAGGCACCGGAGGAGGGCGTCGGGAGCGGGCTCGACTCGACGGTCCAGGAAGACGAGGGCCCGGCGGCCGGTGACGCCGATGCCGCGGCGGCGTAGCCGCCTCCCGTCGTGTCGGTGGAAGACGTACCGCGGACCACTCTCGCAGATCGGTGGCGCGAGCACATAGAAGCCTAGGTGGCGCATCAAGCCCTACGAGCGGGTCCTCATCGCACCCAACAATCAGCAGTTCTAGTCCGACGACGGGTACAAGTGGGAAGGCCGCTACGGGCCCGCCTACACCTATCTCTACCCGTTCGACTCCTGCCTGGGTTTCGGCTCGACCGGTGCCCGGATGACGGTGACGATGCGTCAGCACGACCAGTACGCCTATCCCGGTGGCGTGAACGTGGATGTGTGAGCCCCCCGCCGCCACAAGCACTAAGTCAGGAGCATCACCATGGTTGCTCAGCAGGAAAAGGACGCTCAGCGGTACTGCGCTCAGCCTCCGCAGAGAATACCCGTGCTGCCCTCGGACCTCAGCCTTCCGCGGACCAGGGCGATACTGGCCAATCATGCGAAGTGGGTGAACGGAACTCAACTGCGCTACAGCTTCCTCGACGGCGCCGACGACGGTGTGTCAAAGGAGTGGTTGACCGAGGTCCACAACGGTTTCGAGGAGTGGGAGCGCCTTGGCATCGGATTGCAGTTCCGTCCCGAGGACAACCCTGCGGACTCGGAGATCCGGATCGCCTTTGCCGACGACGGATCCTGGTCGTACGTCGGCACGGACTGTCTCGGCATCAGCGCCGAAGAGGCCACGATGAACTTCGGATGGGACCCGACGTCGCCCTACGGCAAGGCCACGGTCAGGCACGAGATAGGGCACGCGATCGGCTTCTGCCATGAGCACCAGAATCCGTTCGCCGGAATCGAGTGGGACGAGGAGAAGGTCTACGCGTACATGGCTGGATCGCCCAATTTCTGGCCACCGGAGACGACCTACCAAAACATCATCCGCAAACTTTCCACGGACCAGGTGAGCGGTTCGCAGTGGGACGTGAAGTCGATCATGGAATACGGATTCGGGCCCGGTCTGATCAAGCGACCGGAAGCATATCGGAACGGCATTCCTTCCCCGCTCAAACTGTCTGATCAGGACAAAGAGTACGTGAATATATGGTATCCGCCGCTTGCTCCTCACATGGACGAGTTGAAGCCGTTCCAATCGGCCATCCTCAGCCTCGGCTCAGGAAAGCAGGCCGATTATGAGGTAATCCCGGAGAAGAGCCAGAAGTACCAGTTCAGCACCTTTGGGGACGCCGACGTGAAGATGGTTCTCTTCGAGGAAGCCGACGGTGAGAACCTTCGCTACGTCACCGGCGAGGACGACAGCGGCGAGGACCGCAACGGCCGCTTCGAGATCAAACTCTTCAAGCAACGCCGGTATGTCCTCCGTGTCCGGATGTACTCCACGTGGGGTTCTGGGAACGCGTCGGTCATGTACTGGTGACCGTCGGCCGGTCGCGGGGAACTCGGTGCTGGCGAGCGGGCGGCCTGCTCCAGGCGCCGCACACTTCTCTCGCGCTGCGCGTCGGTCTTCCCGGTGAACACGAACGCCACCGGCACGTAGCCTCCCGCCCCGTCGCCGGATGGAGGCGCGATCACAGCCGGAAGTCGTGCACCACCGTTCCCCCGCCGGCGGGCCGCCACGCCGCACTCGACGGGAAGAAATCCGAAGAACGGGCGCACAGAACGGCAGCGTCGCCTTGAGCGCGGGCAATGTGCGTCATGCACCAAGGCCATGTTTTCGCCGTTGCCGACATTGCTCCTCGCAGCAGCAATGCAGCGCCCTTCGGTCACACCGGCCGAAGACGGTAGCCGGGCCGGAGGGAATATCGTGACTGGGTCATCAGAAATACCGGAGGTCGCGGCACACCAGAATCACCCGACACCGAGTCGTCGCGATTTCATCAACGGATCGCTTGGCTTGACCGCGGCACTCGCCGCCTTCTCCGCCGGCCTCCCGCAGGGCCGCGCCTTCGCCCCGCCCTCAGCCGATCTGCCAGGGGGCGCCAGTGCGACTCTGCAGTCGCCCGTCATCCAACCGTGGACCGCCCGACACAACCTGACCGCGGGGCAATACGAAGAGGAAGCCGGTCGGCTCAAGAAGGAGGGCTACCGGCTTCTGGACCTCTGCGGCTACCAGGTCGGTGCCGAGGCCCGATACGCCGCGATCTGGGAGAAGCGGGCAGGGCCTGAGCAGTTGTCGAACCACGCTGTGCGCTTCGACCGGTACAGTGACTATTTCGCCACAAACAGTGGCTCGTTCCAGCTTGTCCGGCTCAACGGTTACAACATCGCTGGCGACGTGTTTTTCGCGACGATCTGGGAATCTCCAACGGGGTCGGCACCCAAGTGGTGGTCGGAAACACACTCCGCCCCCAAGTGGTGGGCACGGCACGAGGTCAAGCAGTCCGAACTGCAGGCCGTGTTCGATGACCGCGACACGGCAGGATACCGGCTCGTGGACATCAGCGCGTATCCCGGGCCGGGATTCCTCGGCACACAGTTCGCCATGGTCTGGGAGCTGGCCGGAGAACAGCACTGGGGATGGATTCCGCCGCGGGTACGCGAGTACTATCAGCGGGATTTCGAGAAGGTCATAGCGCAGGGCTACCGACCGGCCCGTGTCAGCGCATTCCTACCCGGCGGCTCAGGGCAGACGGCATATTATACGGCGGCTCTGGAGAAATCCGTGAAGTGCCCCTTTTATGCGCGGCACGGCATCAGTTCCGGGATGTACCAGCACGAGGTCGAGCACCAGGGGAGATCGTACCGGCCGATCTTCGTGGGCGGATTCACAGCTGACTACGGCGGCGGCAGGAAGGCGACGCCGGGGTTCAGCCCCATCTGGCGAAGGTGCGAGGCCGACAGCATGGTCCCGCACCTGACAGAGGCGTACATGAAGAAATTCGACGTCCCCGGACTGTCCCTGGCGTTCGCACAGCAGGGCCTGCTGCTCTACGCCGGGGGATTCGGCCTCGCGGACAAGGAAACCGGTGAAAGGGTGACGACCTCCAGCCTCTTCCGGATCGCCAGCCTCACCAAGGGGATCACCTCCACCGCCATCCTGAGGCTGATCGAACAGGGAAGAATCCGAATGACGGACACAGTCTTCGGAACCCGCGGAATCCTGAGAACGACATACGGCACGCAGCCCTACGGTCCCGGCGTCGAAAGCATCACCGTCCAGAACCTACTGGAGCATACAGCCGGCCCCGGCTGGAGCAACGCCTCTCCCGATCCGGTGACCCAACAACCTGGACTGGATCAAGCGCAGCTCATTTCCTGGGTGCTCGACAACCGCCCTTTGAACAACGCCGGAGGGACCCCGGGCGTCGAATGGAAGTACTCCAACTTCGGATACGTCGTACTGGGGCGGATCATCGAGAGGGTCACCGGCCGGTCATACGAGGCGCACATCAGACAGGACGTCCTGGCCCCCTGCGGGATCACCAGCATGTTCCTGGCCGGGAACACCCGTGCGGACAGGCGCGCTGGAGAGGTCACGTACTACGACCAGGCCGGGGAGGACCCGTACGGCATGCAGTTGACCCGGAAGGATGCAGAGGGAGGCTGGTTGGCCACCCCGGTCGACCTGATGCGCTTCGTTACACGGGTGGACGGCTTCCCCGAGAAGCCCGACATCCTGAACTCCGCGTCGATCACCACCATGACCACACCGTCCACGGCCAAGGGCGCCAATGGCTACGCCAAAGGCTGGGCCACGGATTCCGCCACCGAGACCTGGTGGCACATCGGACTGTTGCCGGGAACCAGCTCTGTGGTGGCGCGCACCAAACACGGCATCTGCTGGGCCGCCGTCGTGAACACCCGAAAGTGGGACACTGGCGATAAAGCAAACGCGGACAAGAACGCCGACGCGGGTCTCTACAAACTGATGTGGGACATACATGACCAGGTGGATGCCTGGCCCGGGAAACAAGATCTCTAGTGGCTCGCCAGCAAGGTCCCGTAAGCAGTCGCGCAGCCGGGCGTGGGCCGGGGCGGCGTCATGACATGGGTGCCAGGCCCGGCCCAGTCTCAGTGGCAGCAGCGGAACGCGGCACCGCAGGACTTGATCTGCTCTCGCAAGTCGTTCGTCTGCTCACCCGGGCGCCCGAGCCGATGACCCGTACCGGACAGGTCGGCAAGACCAACATGCAGATCACAGCCCCGCCTTGGGGATGGCGTCGGCTGACACGGAGAGCATGCGCAGCGGTCCGTCCCCGGCGGTTCGAAGCACCGTTAGCGAATCTCCTGTGCCAACGGAGGTCGATGATCAGTAGGTTTGTGTCATCACAGCCTGAACGACCTGCTCGGAGGGGTGAAGGTGAAAGGGGCGCAAGTCACCTTCCGCTTGGAGAGAGGTGTTACCGGATTCCAATCCCGAGGCTCTGCGCCCCCAGGCCCTGAGTGCCATCAACCGTGGGTGGGAAAGCGCGTTGAGTCGAGGAGTTCGTCGGGGTGAGCAACATCAGTGGGGGCACCGCCGAGTACCGCGAGGCGCTCAGTCGCTCAGACGGGTACGGCGTGACTCTGAACGCGGCTGCTGGCATTCGCCTTCTACCACTCGATGCTGCGCAGGCCACCGCCTACTTGCAGGGCGATGCCAGCAGACCGGGCACCGCGGCCGCGGCACGCTGGAACCTCCTGCCAGTGCTCGACGGCCTGGACGAGCTACGGGTCATCGCAATGCTGGGGACCGGCGCCCCCTCCTCCGCCCAGGCGCTAAGTACTCCACTTGGGCTCTTCCTGGCCCGCACCATCTACAACCCGCGCCCCGGTGAAACCCGGCTCTCCAGCAGGGCGTGGGCCAAGGTGTCACTGCTGGATTGTTCCAGGTCGTGGGGAGCGGGCGCGCGCAGCGCGCGGTGGTCCCGTATGAGTTGGTCGGCCATCCAGGCATAAAGGTCCTGCCGGCCCGGGTCCCAGGAAGCCAAGGAAAACAGGACCGGGACGGGATCGCCAGGCTGGCGATGTTCGATCAACGCGAGCAAGAGAAGGATCAGGAGCACAGTCTTGCCCGCACCCGGGTCCCCGAGGACAGGCAGACGACAGGTGGGGATGCGCCGGCGAAACACTTGTTCGATCTCCGCGCCCCGGCCGGTGAGCCCCTCAGGACCCACAGCCCAGTGGGCTGGGTTGCCAGGAGGATCCCCGGGCCAGCCCTCGGCCAGGTCACGCAGGCTCGGCCATGGCTCGACCAGCCCCGCGCCTGCAGAGGTCCAAGAGATCGACAGAGGGCGAGGATCGTTCACACTACGCACCTGGGCTTCCTGCTCCCATTGTCTCGCCCCTGCCTCCGCAAGCCTGTCGGCCAAGTCCGCCAACGGCGTTGAACCCGGGGCGGCCATGCGTGGACGAAGTGTGGAATACAGCAGCACTGGCAGGCCCAGTAACCTGGCGAGGAGGCCGAGAACAGTCCCCAGATCTGCGGCGGTCCTCACACCGTGGCGGTAGAAGTACCACGAGAGCCCCGTAATGACGAGGGCAGACCAGGTCGGCCCCAGTCACCTCAGCACGCGTCCCTTCACGTGCCAATCATCAGGGATCCAGGGTAGTTCTCCTGGGATTTCGCGACGGCATGACCAGGTCGTCTCTATGCGATCATGCGGCTGCTCCCGTCCAGGTTCGTTGATGTGGACATGGGGCAGGGGTGATCTCAGTGATGCCGAGTGGGAACGGCTGCGGCCGTTCCTGCCGGTCAGCAATGGGCGTTGTGGCCAGTGGCGGGATCACCGGCAGGTGATCGACGGGATTCTGCACCGGGTGCGGACCGGAGTGCAGTGGCGTGATCTGCCCTTTGTCGGCTGTCCGGCGGCCCGGATCCCGCCGACAGAGATCGGGGGGGGACCCTGATCAGCGTCCAGACGGTGCAGCGCCGCGTCGGCCCGGCCGGCGCGGATCGGCTGCGTCCCGCTGCCTGGTCTGGTGCCCCCCTTTCTCGACTTGACGGTGGCCGGGCGCGCCTTGCTCCTGGTCATCTGGGCGAGTTGACTCAGGTCGTGCCGTTCGAGCTGGTCGACGAGGTACTTCCTGCTAGCGATGTGCTGCCTTGGATCAAGCCCACCACGTCGCGGCAAGCCGAAAGCCCGCCCGGCACCTCTCAGGCACCCGGCGGGCCCGGTTCCGGGAACCTCAGCCAGTCACCGTCTCCCGCAGGGAAGCGAGTAGTTCCGTGCCGTCGGGGACGCCCAGACCCGTACAGGCATCCCACCCGGGGGCAGCACGGAATTCACCGTTAGTGCCCACGGTGATGTCACGAAATCCGCGTGCGGTGTGTCCGGGCGTGGCGTTGGCGTACAGCAGGGGCTGGAGCATACCGAGTGGCCGGCCAAGCGCCTCAACCAGGCGGCAGGTCAGGGCCGCCCAGAGGGGGGCGACGGCGCTGGTACCGCCGATGACCAGACGTTGCCCGTCCACCAGCACTTCGTAACCGGTGGCCGGATCGGCGACGCCTGATACATCCGGTACACCGCGGCCCGGAGCACCTCCGTCATGCGGGACACCGGCAGTGGTCTGCCAGGCAGGAAGGGGGAATGCCTCGCTGACCCCGCCGCCGGTGGCGCCGTCGCCGTCGCCGCCCCACACCCTTTCGCTGCGCACGGCCCCGGTGTCAGGGTCGGCGTCCAGGCGGGTGCCTCCGCAGGCCAGTGCATGCGGGCTGGACGCCGGGAAGTCGGTGTGCGGCAGGCCGTCGCCGACCTTGTCCTCACTGCCGTCGTCGCCGGCCGCGACGCACACCGTCACACCGAGCGCCGCGGCATCAGCGAGCGCCTCGTCGAACACGGCGCGGGCCTGGTCGGTCCAGAAGATCTCCGGCGCGCCCCAGCTGATGCTCAGCGCGGCCGGTGTCGGGGTGGCGTGGACAGCGGCACTCACCGCGTCGACAAAACCCTGGTCGTCGTTGTGCGCGAAGTACACCTGCTGGTGGGCGCCTGGTGCCGTCGCGCCCGCGACCTGAATGTCCAGCAATACCTCCCCGTCGGCGCCGTCCGGGTCGGCACCTGGCACATTGCGGCCAGTTCCGACGTTCACCATGGTCACCCGAGGCGTCGGCATGCCGAGGGATGCGAAGTACGTCTCCAGTTCGGCCGGGTCGGCGCCACCACCCAGTTCAATGATCGCTAGCGTCTGGCCGCTGCCGTCGGTGCCGGGAGGGAAGCGGTACACCTTGGCGAGCTGATGCGGTTTGTAGGAGGTCTGGCGGCCCCTGGCCCGTGCGCGCCGCAGATGGGGACGGGCCTGCGGCCGGTTGTCCAATCCCAACACCGCCACGACCACGCCGGCCAGCTCGTCGGGCACATGCAGCGAGCCCTCACGGTGGCGGTGCTGGATGGGCGCACCACCAGTCGGATCCGGGCTGGACACCTCGGACAACTGGGTCCCGAACGCCGCGGCCATCACGTCCGCAGTGCCGGTCACCTTGAGGCGCCGGGATGCCAGGTCGACGTCGGTCACCCTGAGACCGTGGCGGCCCAGCACATCGCGCACCAGGTCTGCGTCGGCCGGGTTGGCACCGTACTGCTGGGCAAGCTCGGCTTGCGAGATCGTTTCGGTCCCCACGATCAGCTCGCGCGGAACCTCCGCTCGGCGGCGCAGCATGACCGTGGCCTCGATGGGCGTCGAGCCATCGACGGGCCCTACGCGGCGCGTCCTGGGCGCGGCCGTACGTTCACTGCCAGGAATAGCGACAAATCGTTCACTCATGACACAAAGTATCGATCCAATTACTGTGAGTCCGCACTTCGAACGGCGTCGCCTCCAGCCCTGTACTCAGCACCGACTGGCCGGGCGTACCGCCCCCGGCCTCAGACCCGCACCACCGGCCAGGGGCTGGCCGACAATGCCGCCTTCCGTAACTCGACGTGGAGTTACCTGAACGAACTGTCGGCCGGGCGCCGGCCACCGCAGAGGACGATCTGCCACGCTCCGCGTGGACATGACCGTCCGGAAAAGGGGCCCTGCCGGACTACCGCAAAGCGGGCCTGATCCGCGACGCTACCTCCGCCGTCCCGCAAGGATCGCGCCCGGCATCCCCGAGCGCCACAGTTTCGCCTACGTCCGCCACGGCATCGTTGACCTGTTCGCCACGATGAATACCGTCACCGGCAGAGCGGTCGGCAAAGCTGTATTGCGTCGCTTGTGGGGCGCAGACCAAACGGTCTCCTTCGTACGGCCCACTCCGGGCTGCGGCGTGCACCGGATTCGATGATGATCACCACGACAGGTCGTGCCGGAGCCTGCGCGGCCACGGCTCTCCTGCCGTGGTGCTGTCGCCGACCGGAACCACATCTGCGCGGAGCCTCGCTGCCGCCCACGAACGTCTCGATGGCATTGGTGGCATCGACCTCGGCGGCGTCCTGGCCGTTGACCGAGCCGGAACCAATTGCGACAGCGGAGTCGGCATCGACGCGAGCGGCACCTGCTCGTGCGCGCCATCGGTGAGCACGATGAGTGAAGGAGGAGCCATGACATGTCTGGCCCGGATTCCGTTGGAAGGCGGGGGCTCCATTCTGGTCGAGGCTCCGGCCGCAGTGGAGGGGCCGGTAAAGGCAGGTCGCGTCAGCGATGCCGTTCATGCTCTGCCGGGGAGTCTGCAAGAGGCTCTGGGGTCAGTCACTGAGGCGGCGCGCGCCACACTCGACCAGTTGCGCAGGGCCAACCCTGACGAGATCAGGGTCGAGTTCGGTGTCGACCTTGCGGTGGAGGCCGGGGCCGTGATCACCAAGAACAGTGCACACTGTCACTTGAAGGTGACAGTGGCGTGGAAGAAGCCCAGTCCTGGCCATTCCGGCGCAGACGAGCACTCGGGCTGATCAGGTGGACATCACCGGCAAGGGCCCGGACGGCGACCGCGCGTCGGGATTGCTCGCTGCCGTAGCCCAGATCCTTGGATGGAACGATCAGGTGGCCGGGGCCGGTTTTCTGGTCGCCGAGGGCGTCCTGGCCACCTGTGCGCACGTTGTACGCGCTGCCGGAGCCGGGCCCGGCGAGATGGTGCGGCTGGTTTTCCCGCACGTGGACGGTGCCCGCCCGGTCGAGGGATTTGTCCTGGCCGAGCCGTGGCGTGCCCCTGAGGACGAAGACGTGGCCATCGTGCGTCTGAGCGGTACCTCAGCTGATATGACGGCGTTGCCGTTGGGCTCCGCGGCAGGCTGCCGGGGCCACGAGGTGCGCTCGTTCGGGTTCCCCGCCCAGGCCCCGGCAGGCGGGCACTACGGCTTCGGTGTAGCCGGCGATCTACTGCCGCCCACCGAGAGCAGGGGTACTCATCTGCAGTTGACCGCCGCAAACGACCTGACCACCGGGTTCAGCGGCGGGCCGGTCGTGGACGAGGTAACCGGCCTGGTCATTGGCATGCTCACCGAGATCACCGCCCCCGACGATCACGAAAGAGGGCAGGGAATCGCCTATGTCACACCTACGCAGGTCCTGCGGGAGATCTGGCCCGAACTGACCGAGCAGGATGTCTGTCCCTACCGGGGATTGGAGCCGTTCACCGCAGAACAGGCCCAGTGGTTCGAGGGACGGAAAGACGCGGTGCGGCAGGTGCTGGCGAACCTGGCCCAGCAGCAACGGGTAACGCTGCTGCTCGGGCCCTCCGGCTCCGGCAAATCATCTTTGATCCAAGCCGGTGTCGTGCCTGCGTTGGCGGCAGGCGAGCTACCAGGCAGCGACAGGTGGTTGCCGGTGCTCACCCGGCCGAGGCAGGACCTGTTGGCCGAGCTGGAGCGCGCCGGACTGCCCGGGGCCGACAGCGACGGCATCGCGGCGGCCGTCACCCGCAGACTCGCGGCCGAGCCCGCCCGTCAGCGCATCGTACTGATCATCGACCAGTTCGAAGAGCTCCTCGCCCAGCCCTCCGCCGGCCGGGAGCTGGAGCGCCGCCTGGCCGCCACAAACCAGATCACCACCGCGGTGACCTCGCACGCCGAGCTCGACGTGATCCTGATCATGCGCGACGACTTCTACCCCCAGCAGGCCGCCCTGGCTCCCAAGCTGCTGGAAGCCGCGATGCCGGGACTCCTCAATATGCCGGGCACCCTGAGCCAGCAGGACCTGCACGACATCATCACGCTGCCCGCCCTGAACGTGGGCGCCCGCTTCGAGCGCGGGCTGCCCGAGCACATCATCACCGACGTCCTGGCCACTACTCCCGAGGGGTCCACAACCCGCCGGGCACCGGTCACCACGCTGCCTCTGCTGGAGCTGACACTCAGCCAGCTGTGGCGAAGGCGCCACGACGGATACCTCACCCACGACGCCTACCAGCGCATCGGCGGAGTAACCGGCAGCCTGACCACGTGGTGCGACACCGCCCTCAACCAGCTACCCCCCGATCAACGACCCCTCGCACAGCGCATCCTGACCTCTCTGGTGCGACCCGCCGACCCGCGCCACCACATTCCCGCCATCCGTCAGCAGGTCTCCCTGCGAGAACTGCGCGACCTGGCAGCCGACCCCAACAGCGCGCCTGACAGCGGCAAAGCCGTCGACGATGTCCTCGCCGCCCTCACTCGTCATCGCATCATCACCACCCACACACCCCGCGCCCACGGACGTCCCGACGCCCCTCCCGCACAGCCGGTAGCAGAACTGATCCATGACGCACTCATCCAGGACTGGGGCACACTGCGCGAGTGGGTCAGCCAAGATCACCGTTTCCACGAATGGTTCGTACGCACCCGTGAACAGCGCGCCCGCTGGGATGAAGGGACCGACCCTGGAGACCTGCTCGGGGGAACAGCACTGGCAGAAGGCCTCGAATGGTCACAACAACGCCGTCTGCCAGGCGACATCGCCTCCTTCCTCACCGCCAGCAAGCAACGCCAACAGGCCGTCATCCGGCGCAGCAGACACCTCAACGCGGTCCTGGCCGCCTTACTGGTCTTCACACTCGCCGCCGCGGGAGGAGCCCTTTGGCAGTGGCGGACAGCCGTCACCGAACGACAGGCAGCCCTGTCCCGTCAGCTCGCCACCGAGTCCAGCACGCTCATCAGCGCAAACCCCGACCTCGCCTCGCTCCTGGCCATCCAGGCCTACCGCACCAGCCACACTCCCGAGTCCATCGAAAGCCTGGAAAACGCCGCAGCCCTCCCGTTACGGCGGCGCTTGACCGGCCACACCCATTCGGTGGACCAGGTCGCGTTCAGCCCGGACGGCCACACCCTCGCCACCGGCAGCGGCGATACCGTACGGCTGTGGGATGTGGCAACAGGAAAGACGCGCGCCACCCTGACAGGCCACACCGACACGGTGAATTCCGTGGCCTTCAGCCATGACGGACACACCCTCGCCACCGGCAGCAACGACGACACTGTACGACTGTGGAACGTGGCCACCGGAAAGAGCCGCACCACCCTGACCCAGACCGGCACGGTGAATTCGGTGGCGTTCAGCCCGGACGGGCACACCCTCGCCACCGGCAGCAAAGACAACACCGTACGACTGCGGGACGTGGCCACCGGAAAGAGCCGCACCACCCTGACAGGCCACACCAACGCGGTCGACTCGATGGCGTTCAGCCCGGACGGGCACACCCTCGCCACCGGCAGCAAAGACAACACCGTACGACTGTGGAATGCGGCCACCGGAAAGAGCCGCGCCACCCTGACAGGCCACACCGACACGGTGAATTCCGTGGCCTTCAGCCCCGACGGACACACCCTCGCCACCGGCAGCGACGACAACACCGTACGGCTCCGGGATGCGGCAACAGGAAAGACC
>NZ_JBHVST010000181.1:0-12775 GCF_042885015.1 Streptomyces sp. NPDC058086
CACCCTCGCCACCGGCGGCGACGACGACACCGTACGACTGTGGAACATGGCCACCGGAAAGAGCCGCAACACCCTGACCGACCACACCGACACGGTGAATTCCGTGGCCTTCAGCCCCGACAGGCACACCCTCGCCACCGGCAGCGGCGACAACACCGTACGACTGCGGGATGCGGCAACAGGAAAGACCCGCACCACCCTGACCGACCACACCGACACGGTGAATTCCGTGGCCTTCAGCCCCGACGGACACACCCTCGCCACCGGCAGCAAAGACAACACCGTACGACTGTGGAACATGGCCACCGGAAAGAGCCGCAACACCCTGACCGACCACACCGGACCGGTGTGGTCGGTGGCATTCAGCCCGGACGGACACACCCTCGCCATCGGCAGCGGCGACAACACCGTACGACTGTGGGACGTGGCCACCGGAAAGAGCCGCAACACCCTGACAGGCCACACCGGACAGGTGTGGTCGGTGGCATTCAGCCCGGACGGACACACCCTCGCCACCGGCAGCGGCGACAACACCGTCCGGCTGTGGGACGTGGCCACCGGAAAGAGCCGCACCACCCTGACCGGCCACACCGACACCGTGAATTCCGTGGCGTACAGCCCCGACGGACACACCCTCGCCACCGGCAGCAAAGACAACACCGTACGACTGTGGAATGCGGCCACCGGGGGGAACCGCGCGACCCTGACCCAGGCTGACGCGGTGTGGTCGGTGGCGTTCAGCCCCGACGGGCGCACTCTTGCCACCGGCAGCAACGATGACACCGTACGACTGTGGGACGTGGCCACCGGAAAGAGCCGCACCACCCTGACCGGCCACACCGGACCGGTGTGGTCGGTGGCGTTCAGCCCGGACGGACGCACTCTCGCCACCGGCAGCAAGGACAACACCGTACGACTGTGGGACGCCGCACTCCTTGGACCTACTGCAGCAATCCAAAGGATTTGCCGGGCCGTCAACCGTGACCTCACACCACAGGAACGGACGGCATACCTGCCAGGCCATTCAGTCGGCCTCGTGTGCCCCACCAGCTGAAGCTGTCAGCGGTCAGATAATTCCCCACGATCCGCATGATCAGCGTCAGGTAATTCACCACCCTCGCAGTCACGGTTCCCCACTGGGGCGCTGACCATTCTCGAACTGGCCTGGTGTTCCCTGTTCCGTGCGGTTTGAGCTGCTATTGGATCTTCCTTGTGAATCGGTCGGGTTCCCCATGGGCATGCCGGTGCCGGGTTGAGGGTCGTGTCCTCTCGGAGTCGTCGCGATCCCTTGACCTGCGAGCCGAGAGGCGGTCCTTGATCACCACCAGTAGCAGGGCGCCCAGCGACTGGTATCCGCTCTTTCCCAACCCGGTCAGGACGACGACCACACCTACCGGGGCACCAAGATCTCCCGCGAGTTCTGGAAAGTCATCGCCTACGCCGAGCAAGGAGAGCTCAAAGCCAAGGCGTTCCTCTTCACACAGAACCTGGACCAGCTCGAAGCCCTCGACCTCGCCGAGTTCCGCGTCTTTCAGGTCACCCTCGACGAAATCGAGGAACGCGCCCACATCCACTTCCGCACCGCCCTCCACAAGGGCGGCAAACTGCTCGTACCCGAAGCGGCAGCCGACCGAGCACCCCTGGAGAACCTGAGCGACATCAACTGGGACTGACTCCCGCCGCCCCGCCGGGAGCAGCTACCAATCCACCTCGGCGTGCCTCACCCGACATCGTCGACGGGGCACGCCCAGGTAAAGGCTCCCCCTACAACGACGCGACCCGCGCCCTGCGCCCCCGGTACCCGACGCCCTCGACGCTGCGTCCCGCTCTGCGGCGCGCCCAAACCGCCGATCGAGGCGGACAAACGACTCTTGTATCGGGCCTCGTTCGCCGCACCGTACCGCACGGCTCGGGGGACGATTGTGCCTCCGGCCGGGTGGTTGGCGGCCATCGACGCGTGAGTGGGCCGAGACCAAACACCGGACGTGATTACTGTGTGTACATGATCGTTGTCGAGGAGACCCGTCTCGCCCTGGTCCTCAACGGCGGCGTCAGCCTGGCCGTCTGGATGGGGGGTGTGACGCACGAACTGGACCTGCTGCGGCGAGCGTCGCGCAGCCTCCAGTCCGGGCTGCGCGAGTCCGTCGATCCGTCCGGCCAAGCGTGCTTCGAGCTGTGGCAGAAGGTCATGCGTGAGGCCCACACACGCGTCATTGTCGACGTCATTGCAGGCACGTCCGCGGGCGGGCTGAACGGCTCGCTGCTCGCCGCTGCCATCGGCCGGGGCACCGCTCTGCCCAACCTGCGGGACACCTGGCAGACGGCAGCCGCACTCACCGACGACCGGCTGCTGAAGAAGCCGCCTTACAACAGCCTGCTGGACGGACAGTATTTCGAGGACGAGGTCGGCAGGATCCTGGGCGGGATGTGCGGCAGCGAGCGAGAGGCCCAGCCGGTGACCCTGTTCGTCACCGCAACCGCGCTCGACGGACTGCCGGAGTACCTGCAGGACAGTTTCGGTGGCCGGTTTCAGGTCGCCGACCATCGCCGCATCTACAAGTTCCAGCACGCCCCGGACACCGTCGTCTTTCGCAAGACCGGAGCCGAGTGCGATAAGTGGGAGACGCAGGACGCCGGCCGCAGAGACTTCCTCGACGACACCATCCTGGACCGGCTACGGCTGGCGGCACGTGCCTCGGCCGGCTTCCCGGTGGCCTTCGCGCCCGTGGACGAATCACCCCTGCTGCAGCAGCGGGTACGGCCCGCACCGGAGATCCCGAGCAGGGGCCGGGACCGGGCCAGTTGGATCGTCGACGGCGGGGTGCTCAACAACGCTCCCTTCGGACCCGTCCTGGACGCCATCGCCGATCGGCACGTGAACGGACCCGTCCGGCGGGTCGTGGTCTACGTCGTGCCCTCCAGCGGCGTCACCGACCCGCACGGGGAGGACCGACCGCCGTGCAAGGCGACCGAATGGCCGTCGGTCCTCGGCACAGCCATCACCTACCCACGGGAGGCCGACTTCCGCACGGGGACCGCTGAGCTGCAGGCGCGGATGAACCGTGAGTCGTTCGACCGTCAACTGGACCTCTTCCGCTGCCAGATCGAGGCAGAAGGAAGGAACGCCTGCAAGGCCCGCAAGGGACAGAGTCCCGGGGACCAGCGCACGGCGCAGCCCGACCCCGGCACGGGCTGGTGGGCGACTCGGGTCAAGCCCCGCCGCCAGGGCGAGACGCAGCTAGATGCCAGGCAGCTGTGTGGCCTGGCCAAGTCGCTCTTCATCCAGTACCGCAGGAGCCGGATCAGGAGCGCGCTGTGGAAAGTACGGCAGTTGCGTGAGGAAGGACGCGGCGTACGGTCCCTGGCGCACATCCGGCGCGAGGATATCGACGCGGTCCTCCGAGACGGTCCCTCGCACCTCTGGATGCCTGACTCCCATCAAGCCCTGACATCCCCGAATTACGAAGAGTGGGTGTGGGGCGGCAGCGTGGCGGAACGCCTCGCCTGGACCCTGGTCGGCGACATCGAACGACGGCTCAGGGACACTGCCACCGGAGAGAACTCCCCTGCGTGCGCGCCGAACGGCGAGGAGGCCGACGGACTCCGAAACCGGCAGGAGGCCCTCACCAAAGGTCTGCACGATCTGAGTGACTGCGTCCGGGCCATCCGAGCCGTCCAAGACACTGTCTTCGGCCTGATCCGCAACGTAGCCGAGGCCGGCGGTGATCCGGCCAGACGCCTCGACCCCGAACAAGGGCCCGCCGCTTTGCTCAACGCCGTCTACAAGGATCTCGGCCTCGCGAAGGTCCTGGGCAAGCAGGTGGGAGACGCCATCAGGGCGTACGACACTGCGCTCCACGCGGTACACGGCGACCGCCGTCCGGTCTCACCCGAACAGGCAAGGAAGACGCTGCGCTGCTGTCTCGTCGCCGAAGTGGTGGCTCGGGCATGCGCGTCACCGGAAGAACTGACCGAGCACACACCGCAGTTCGAATTCCTCCGGCTCGGCCCGGACGACCACAGTCCCCTCTTCCCGCAGGACACATACGCCCCGCTCAGCGACCGCAAGCTCTACGGCATCCGGCTGAACCACTTCGGCGCGTTCGTCAAGCCCGAGTGGCGTGCCTCCGACTTCACCTGGGGACGACTCGACGCCTCCCACCACCTGCTGCGGCTGTTCATCGCCGACCACCAGGAACGGCTGCACATGGAAACCAAGCTGCACCAGGCCATCCTCGAGGCCGAGATCGGCGAGGAGCAGATGCGCCGCAACCTCAAGGAACTGGCCGAACCCGACGACTCCCGCCTGTTCACACGCTACCTGGCCACCAAGAACGGACGGAACACGTTCAGCAGGATCGTGGAAGGGGCGCTCGGCATGCTGCTGAGCAAGGGGGCCCAGGCCGACAGCGTCTGGGCCCAGGCGGGAAAGACCATGTCCTGGCGAAGCTTCGGCCGCCCAGTCAAACTCAGACCCTTCAAAACCTCTCCGCGGCAGTGGGAACCGTGGCTCAATCAGCGGCTATGGCCCTCACGACTACTCTTCTTCCCGGTGCGCTGGTTCTGGTGGCGGCGCATCGGAAAGAACCCCAAGCAAGCCATGGGCACCACCATGTGGTCGGCCATTTTTGCCCTCGCCTCAGTCATCCTCATCCCCTTCGGCATCGCCAAGCTCCTCGACTCCCTCACGAACGACGAGTGGAACTGGAAAATCCTGCTGCTCGCAGGCCCGGCCTGCATGGTCGTACTCCTCGGCCTCGAATACACCCTCACCGCCCTCGACTACAGACTCATCCATGCCCGCCAACGCAAAGTCGAGCAGCCCACGCGATAGTCCGCCCCGACGTCCAATCACGCCGGTATCCGGACCTCCTGGCGGTGACCGGACGGCTGCAGAAACAGCGCCCGGAGCAACTGCCTCTCAGCCTCCGTGTATCTGCTGTTCAAGAGCCCCAGATTTGCCTTGTACTGCTCCCCGGGGCCGTGATCGAGGCGTGGTCAACCTGCGGGATTCACGGCTTGCAGCGGTAGATCCCTTCGCATGACGCGAGTGCAACTGACGGACGAGGAGTGGGGTTCATTGAGCCCTACCTGCCGATCGGCGAGTACCTTCTCGGAACCGCCACCCAGCCCGGTTCCATCCGTGAACTGGCCCAGCACATGGGCTGCGACCCGTCCAACCTCACGGGCGTGGTGCAGCGTCCGACTACCGCACACTGCATAGATGAGGTCTTCAAGCAAAGCGCTTGAGGTCCTCATCTATCTGGGTGGATGAACATCACAGTCGGGGGCAACCCAGCACCCGTCCCTGCCGGCGATGCGTCCTCGATCAGCGTCCCTGGGCGACGGTGCCGCAGCTGCTGCAGGCCACCCATCGCTGCTGGCAGCAGTCGCACCAGGGCTGGCCTTCGCTCCGTTCCACGAGGCGTTGACGAGCTCCGATTGGCCGAGACCGGACAGTTCGCGATCTTCCCGTGGCTCCCGCCGTCCACTTCGACGGCGACACTGTCTCCATCACGTACGGCACCTCGCCGGTCGTCCTGCCCGCGCCGTTGGCCAGCCTGGTCCGCGAGCTCGTCGCAACCCGCCGGGGCAAGGCCCAGATCGGCACTCCGAAGGACGTTCCCTGGCTGTTCCCGGGAGGACATCCAGGGCGCCCCCTCACCGACAGCCAGATCGGCATCCGTCTCCATAAGATCGGGATCCGACCGAAACAGGATCGCTCCACCGCACTGTTCACTCTCGCGATCGAACTCCCCGCCGCGATCCTCGCCCGGATGCTCGGTGTCCACATCAAGGTCGCCGTCCAGTGGCAGCAGGCATCCGCGGGGGGACCGGGCCGCCCACGCTGCCGACGTCAGTCGACGGGCGCGGCCGACATGACACTCGTGGAGGGCCAGTCCAGAACAGTCAGCTCGGGCCATTGCTCTCGCCACCGCGCTGCCTTGGTCTCATAGACCGCCCGTGGAGCGAGCACCGGGTTCGGCCGGACAACGAGGTTGAACACGTCCGACAGGCCGTGCGGCGCATACACGGGCCACTGGCCGTCCGCCTCCACACGTATGCCGAGGCAGCAAGTCGTCGCGGCGAAACTGTCGATCGCCGCCTCAGTGGAGTCATACGGCGGACACGGGACACCGAACTTGTCCTGATACCAGAGGTGAACTCGCGCTTCGTTGCGGATCTCTACCTCCGCGGGCAGGCCAGCGAAGACTTTTCGTCCGGTCTTGATCACCGTGTCTTCGCCCTCCCAGGACAGGTCGCCGCTGTCAAAGTAGAAGAGGTCGTAGTCCTTGATGCCGTTCGTCGGCGGCCTGCCCGTGACGACGTTCCACACGGTCTGGAACAGGCAGCCGGCCGTCACATACCACCCGGGCAGCTCCAGCGTCGCAGCCCGCGACAGGACCTCCGTCAACATGTCGTTACGGGACAGCGCCACGCGAAGGGACTCAAGTTGCTGGTCGAGAGGGAGTCGGCTGATCATCAGCCCTGCGTACCACAGCTCGCCCGCCGGACGAGCCAGCTCTGCCTCAAGGACCCCTCGGTGAGGGCGAGCGACGCCCGCCCTCACCGACTCCGAAACATCGCTAGGACTCCAAAGACGTGTACTTCGGGCTTGATTTCCGGGCCGGAGCCTCAGCTCTTGGTCAGGGTGCGGCCGAGAAGGGGCATCAGGCGGTCCCAGTGAAGCTGCAGTGCGGCGGGGTTGAAGGCATCGGTGTCGGACATGGTGAAGCCGTGGACGGTGCCGGGGTAGATCTCGGAGGTGTAGCCGACACCCGCCGCGTCCAGGGCCTGGTTGAGCTCGCCGAGGGCCTCGGGCGTCAAGTCGCTCTCGGCGTGGCCGAAGTGGACCTCGGCGGTGAGCTTGGAGAGGCTGTCGGGTCCGTCGACTCCCACCGGGCCGTGGAATGCGGCGAGGGCGGCTACCTGGCCGGGGTGGGCGGCGGCGGTGCGCGTCGCGAGGAGGCCGCCGATGCAGTAGCCGGTCACCGCGACCGGTCCGGCGGCGACCTCGGGCTGAGTGGTGAGGAGCTTGAGATAGGCGTCGGCGTCGCTCAGGACACGTTCGGCGGTGTGCGCCTCGATCAAGGGCATCAGCTGGGCGAAGACCGCGGGCCGCACCTCTTCTCCGATGTGCTCGGGAAGTTCGATCACCGGTGCCGGTCCGTTCCGGTAGAGGAAGTTGGGGACGAGCACGTAGTACCCGTGCCCGGCCAGTTCGCGGGCCATCTCCCGCAGCACGGGCCGGATGCCGAAGCCGTCCGCGTACATCAGCACCCCCGGGTGCCGCTCGCCACCGTCGGGGAAGGTGGCGAAGGCGTCGGCCTGGCCGTCCGCGGTGGGAATGTGCAGCATCTTGCTGAGCATGCGTTCTCCTGTCGTGGTTGACGTGTCGAGCTGTGATCAACACAACAGGAGGCGGAGCCCGCGCAGCAGCGCCAGATCCTCCATCCAACAGCGGGCCGGCACCGGCCCGTACGGCGCTCAGAGGAGCGCCGGGTCACCAATCCGTGTGTGGCGCAATGCCGTCCCGGTAGTCATCGCGGCACAACGTAGCCCACCGGACAGGATCGAGGCCAGCATTCCCAGTCCACAGCGCTGTTCGCGAGAATAATCTTGCGTCTGCACGGTCCTCGCCACACGTCGAAGGCTCTGCTCGATTTCTGAGCCGGGCAAACGCTGGGCGTAGCTGATCCCTGCCAGATCTTGGTGGCGCCGCTGGTGGTGGGGCGGCCACTGCCCCGTGCTCGATGTGTGGGAGCCTGGCCGCGAGCGAAGGCTGGCACACACGACTGGACGGCGAGGACGACAGCTTCACCGTGGCGTGAAGTTGCTGGGTCAGTTCCGTCGCGCGCTCTTCAAGTTGACGGAGTGTTGCTTCGGTCCGCTTGACAGCGGTCTGAACCTCTTGGTGTTCCTCCTCTCGTTGGCGGACCTGTTGTTCGGCCGCTTGTGCCTCGCACTGGGCCTGGGCGCCTCCTGCCCCCTTCGTCTTCAAGGCGCTTCCCGCGAGGGGCGTGGTATTGGTGCCGTCCGGGCGGCCTGGCTTCGGCGGTGTCTTGCGTCCACGTGCTCTGGGGGGTGCAGGGGCTGAGCGGGCGGTTGTGCTGGCGACGGCGGCGGCCACAGTGCATCCGACGGGAGCAGCGAGGGCTTTGACCTTGCGCTGCGTGGCCTCACCGAGGGGATGTCCAGCCTCGCCCCACGGGCTATCATCGGCCACTCCGGGGTGATGGTCAGGATGCGCGCGATGCGGATCAGGATCTCCCCGGGCGGGGTCAGTTCGTTCTTCTCCACTCGGCATACCCAGGCCGCGGAGTAGCCGATCGTCGCGCCTAACTGGGCCTGGGTCATCCGGGGTCGGCGGGCGTTGCGCCGGCTGCGGATGAGCACCCCCAAGTCCACTGCAACCACGGGCAGAACCACGGGATGCGGCGGTAGGGCGTGGATGCTCATCAAGCCTCCTGGACATGCCCTGCGTGGGGATGTTCACGGTATCCGTCAGGGCCGGGGCAGGCTGGTCGTCTTTGCTGAACTTGCGGATTCTGCAAGTCGCTTGAGGATGTTCCCGGCCTTGTATCGGAGTGGTCTGTCGGGGCGGTTTTCTGAGAGCAGCCGGCCATTGTGAGCAGGACGATTCGTCTCAGGAGGTTCCTGATGCCGCACACCACCACCCAGTCCTCGGAGCTGGGCAGCGGGCTGGTCCGTGCCCTCCGTCAGATCAACGCCGCCCGGGCCCGAGGGGCAGCGCCGCCC
Organism: Streptomyces sp. NPDC058086; assembly: GCF_042885015.1. Classification (NCBI taxonomy): domain Bacteria; kingdom Bacillati; phylum Actinomycetota; class Actinomycetes; order Kitasatosporales; family Streptomycetaceae; genus Streptomyces; species Streptomyces sp. NPDC058086. Next base: position 8,761 of record NZ_JBHVST010000181.1, read on the forward strand.
GCCGCGACCGCATCCTGGCCCACCTGCGTGCTGCCGGCCTCGGCGCCCTGGCCGACCTGGGCTTTCTCGGCCTGGCCGACGACGGGGACGATCCCGTGGTGGTCACCGGCTTCAAGGCCACCCGCGCCCGCAGGCTCGCATCCGCGAGACGGAGACCAACCGGGTCCTGGCCGCCGGACGCGTCCCCGTCGAACGCTTCTTTGCCCACTGAAGAACTGGCGGATCCTCACCAAGCTCCGTACCGACCCCGCCCGCGCCACCCACCTGTTTCGCGCGCTGCTCGTCCTGACGAACATCGAGGGGGCGACGTGAGCAAGCCGATTGCCGGATGGATCACGGGCCGCAACCTGCGCGCCTTCCTGGAGCTGCTGTCCCACTACGCCGATTACGCCTTCGCCGAGACCGACTGGGACACCATCGAGCTCGGTGTCCGGGACACCGACGATGAGAGGCCCGACGGCTGGTACTCGTATCCGCTGGTCGGCGCAAGCGCCACCCTGGAGGTCAGTCTCGCCCAGTCCGTCGGCAGCGAAGTGATGTCCGTCAGCGTCACCGGAGCCGAGACACCCGAACTCCAGCTGCGGACAGATACCCTGCTGGCCGCATTTGCCACCATCTGACCGCTGTCGTGTTCGACCGAGCCGCCCACACCGCGTGGCCGCTTGACGAGCTGGAACCCTGAGGTGTCTCTTCAACCGCATGATCGGACAGCTCTACCACTGCCTCCAGAAGCGAGAGCTCTTCGACGAGGAGTCCGCGTTCGCTTCGCCGTCACTGACCGAGGCGGCGGCAGCCTGACCAGCGAAGACGCCTTGCCCGCGGTGACGAAGGCAGCCGATCATTCGCCCATGAGACCCGAAGTGCAGACGTTCGTCGCCGACGGCCCGCTTCCTGACTGGGACGCGAGCGAAGAAGAGATCGACAGGCGTGACCAACAGCTCCGCGCGATCCAAGGGCCGGTCACGGGAGAGGAAGCGAAGGCGCTCGTCTCCTGCTTCGGCCCGGACGACTGCTACGGCGTCGCCTGGACACTCCTGCACCTCATCGAGACCGGCCCGAACCCCGTCCTGACCACCGGCCCCGGACCCGACGCCAACGAGTGGCACCAGCGGCTCTACGGCCGCGCCGTGAACGGAGGGCTCATCCCGCGAATTTGACGGCATAGCAACGTGAGGTGTCTTCGCAGTCGGCAACGGTATCCGCTCCAGCTCTTCGTCCGTGACCTCGACCAGCGTGTCCCTGGAGACCTCGTACCCTTGCCGATCTCGCCCGCGGACACCTCGCGGTCCTCCGCCTCGCAGAACTTGCGCACCCGCACCCCGGCCCAGATCCTCCGTATGGACCTGATGGAAACGGACCGAACGGTCCTCGGTGGCGCTCATCAGCTTCACCGGAATGGTCACCAAGCCAAAGGAAATGGCTCCGCTCCACAGCGGTCGGGGCATCACAGACCTCCACGACAACCCCGAGCCCCTCCAGCTGTAGGACCTCAAATTTCGTGTCGGAATCTCACGGCCGGTGCCGGATGGGAGTCGGGTCCGACGTGGCGCTGAGACATGCAGGGCGCGCCTGCATCTCGTTCGCGTTGAAACACCGACGCCCGGAAGACCAAACGGCCGCGCCGGGAACAGTCGGACCGGCCGGCAAGGTTGCATCGACCGAGGGACCGGCGCCGCACGGGCGGGGAACACGGAGACAACAAGGTCGTCCGCCCCACCAGGATCCGGGCCCCGGGATCGCGGTACGCCCGCCGCGCACTCGGACCACGACGTATTTCTGCAGGAGGACTGTTTCATGACTGACCGGCCCTTGACGCTCATGGCAGTACACGCCCACCCCGACGACGAGGCCACCGGAACCGGAGGGGTCCTCGCGCGGTACGCGGCGGAAGGCATCCGCACGGTTCTCGTGACGTGTACCGACGGCGGTTGCGGTGACGGACCGGGGGGTGTCAAGCCGGGCGATCCCGGGCACGATCCGGCGGCGGTCGCCTTGATGCGCCGTCAAGAACTTGAGGCGAGCTGTGACGTCCTGAAGGTCAGCGATCTGGAGATGCTGGACTATGCCGACTCCGGGATGACGGGCTGGCCGAGCAACGACGCCCCCGGATCCTTCTGGCAGACCCCCGTGCAGGAAGGCGCGGCCCGACTCGCGGAACTCATGCGGCACTACCGACCTGATGTGGTCGTCACCTACGACGAGAACGGCTTCTACGGCCACCCCGACCACATCCAGGCCCACCGCATCACGATGGCGGCGCTGGAGATGACCGAGCTGACACCGAAGGTGTACTGGACGACGATGCCCCGCTCGATGATGCAGCGGTTCGGCGAGGTCATGCGCGAGTTTCATGAGGACATGCCGGAGCCGGATCCTGCCGAGGCCGCCGCGATGGCCGAGATCGGCCTCCCCGACGATGAGATCAGCACGTGGGTGGACACCACCGCGTTCAGCGGTCAGAAGTTCGACGCGTTGGCCGCGCACGCCAGTCAGGGCGAGAACATCTTCTTCCTCAAGATGGGCAAGGAGAGGTTCGGCGAGTTGATGGGCATGGAGACCTTCGTACGTGTCCAGGACGCCACCGGCGCGGCCATACCCGAGAACGATCTCTTCGCCGGACTGCGCTGATCCGCCCGCCCGACCGGCCGGGAAAGCGCATCGACCGCGCGGCGCGATCGAGCGGGTCACACACCCGGAGGCTTGTCCACGCGAGTTCCGCTCCGGCAGCCCGCGTCCAGGCCCTACCCGAGGGCGTCGACGCGTGCCCGCGCTTCCGACCCGACACCGCGCTCGTCCCCCAACCACCCCGCAACCGCACAGGTGGGAGACCTGCGGGCTGCTGAGTCGGAAGGTGCGCGACAACCCAGGTCACAAGCCCGGCGGTCTGCTCCGATCAGGACAGACCGCCGAGGAAGCGACACGAAGCTGAGGCTCCGATGTCCGACACGCCGTGAGGCAACGGAAGAAGCAGCAGGTCACGAGGGCGGTCTCCGACACCAACCGATAGACCCTACAACCAGCCTAGGAGCCCCCAGAGCGGCCCGCTCCCCGACGACACCGACGCGCATCACCGCCGACACCGCCGCAGGCTGGACGGGTGGACTGGCCCATCTCCGTCGCCCTCGCCCAGCCCGTACCGGACTCCCCACCGGCACGGACTGGGGCTACGAGGTGAAGTTATGGACAGGGTTTGGACGTGTCCGTTTGTCCACGTCCGAATGCGTGTTGGGTGACTGACTTTGTTCGCGAGTAGTGCCGTCAGTTGTTCACGGCCTTGGGAGACACCCGGATCCACGGTCAGGTGATGGTCACGAGTTTTGACAGCACTGGGGTACTTGCCAGGGCGGCATCGGGGTGCTCCTGCTGGAAGGTCCTGGGACTCGCAGCTGACGCCCGTTGGCGTCCGTGCGGCGGTCTCCATCGCCCAGGCGCTGCGGGCCCAGATACCGGACGGTGCCGGGATGGAGCTGTTCTCCTCGGATCTGCGGCGCACCCCGCGGACGGCCGAGGAAGTAGCCGAGCTGTTCGGCGTAAAGCCGATCCTGGATCGGGGACTGCGGGAGAAGTCCTACGGAGAGGCGGGGGGAAAGCCGCAGGAGTGGCTGGACCGGCGCTTCGTCCCACCGCCGGCCGTCGGGGAGCGAATGGACCACGACGAGGGCGTGGAGGGTGCAGAGACCAAGGCGGCGTGGGCGCAGCGCATCTACGCGGCCACGGACGAGATCCTGCAGAACCCTTGCGAACACCAGATCATCGTGACGCACGGCGGCTCCCTGACGTTCGTCGTGGCGTCCTGGATCAAGATGCCGATCGAGTCGGCAGGCTATGCCAGTTTCCGGGCCCCGTCCGGCGGCATCACCACGCTGCGCGAAGACGACTTCTTCCACAACCGCCAAGTCGTCAGGCTCGGTGACACCCATCATCTCGCCTTGGCCCAAGCCGGCTGACCTCAACCTGGCCCGCTTCGACGGCCCGCCGCCCCGCGGGCGGCGGGCCGTCCCATGCACTGACATCT
>NZ_JBHVST010000182.1:0-12763 GCF_042885015.1 Streptomyces sp. NPDC058086
GCGACCCGCTACGACAAGACCGCCGAGTCCTACCAAGCAGCCGTCACCCTCGCATCGCTGTTGATGTGGGCGTGACATTTGAAGACAACTCCTAGAGCAAGGGCTGGCCAACACGGTGTCCGGGGCGACCAGTGTTCCCGATTTCAGGGGACCGGACGGGAAGCGGCTGACGTACGGCTCCAAGGCGTACCAGGAAGCCTTCGCTGCCTGGAAGAAGACTCCAGATGCATCGTTCTACAACGATTGGCGTGACGGTCTGCGGAAGGCGGGGCTGGAGAAGTACGACCTGGACGCGGCGGCAGACAATACCAACACCGTCGCCAAGGGGCATGGGCAGCAAGTGCGGGGTTACCAGAGCTTCGTGACCTTGATGGAAAAGGGCAGCGACCACCCTTCCTCGCAGTTCATGGCGGACGTCACCGACGACATGATCACCGCGGAGAAGCACGACAAAGACGTCTGGGACCTGTATGGCAACTTCGACCACACCAACGGCAAGTCCTGGTTCGCGAACGATCCCGTGGACGGCGCCCTCGGCATCATGGGTCGCGACCCCGAGACGTCCACCGGCTACCTCGACCCGCATTCCGGCGGCGGCAGTAACGACCGCCTCCACTACCTCCTCAAGGAACGAGACTGGAACGTCACCAACACCACTGAGTGGCAGGGCGAGCGGGAGCTAAACGCTCCTGATGCCGCTGACGGCGACAACCGCGTCGGGCTCGGTGCCGCGATCGAGGCCGGGGCCACCGGTCACCCCGCCGGGGACACGACCCAGCAAAGCGACGGCAAGCACAGCGCGGCCGAAGCGCGCATCATGCAGTCGACAGTGAACCTCCTCGACCAGGGCACAAACGGCGACAGCATCACAGCCAACCTGCGCGACCCGATCGCCCGGGCCCTGGTGGACTATGCTCCGGACACCCACAACACCCTGACGCACGACCCCCGTTACACATACACGGAAGGCGGCTCTGTCTTCCAGGACGCCAACGGCGGTCACCTCAACGTCTCCCAGGACTCCCTGACCCGCGTGCTGCGGGGCGTCTCCGACAACCCGCAGAACTTCGCCCACCTCTACGACGCCGAAAGAGCCCAGGCCGCCCACACGCTCGCTGGCGCCGACGCGACCTACAGCAACAACAAGGACTGGGAGAACCGGGTCGCCGACGTGGGCATGGGGGCTGGCGTCTTCAATGCCATCGGAGCCGATGTCATCCTCGACGACCGCGACGCCCGCAAGGCGTGGGCCGACGACGTGGCCCGCTACTCCTACCACGCGATAGGCGCACCCCTTACGATCATCCCCGGCGTCGGAGACACAGCACAACGCATGGTGGACGGCGCCACCTACGAATGGTCCAAGGACGTAAAGGCGGAGGCAGACCAGGTCGCCAACATCGGTGTGGCCAAGGAGATGGGAGCCAAATCTCAGGGCGCTCTCGACCTGGTCCAGCAGTGGGAGACCACACGTGGTATGGACTACACCAAGGATCCCGTCGCGAACTACCTGCAGGACTACATGAACTTGCACTACGGCTCAGCCCGCAACCAAGCCCTTGCCGACCTGCACCGGGGGCTGTCCTGATGAGAAAATCCATCATCGCCGCTTCGGTAGCGGCAGTTCTGATAGCGGGCGGCGGCATCGTCTACGCCACCGGCTCCTACGACGACTGGCGTGACGCGAGAGCGCTCGATGACTCCTGCCGAGGGCTGGTCGATGCCGCCGAGATGCAGAAGGCACTGGGCGCAGACCGGGTCAGCGGCAAGGACACCGGCGGTGCGGGATGCCGCGCCTACGACCCCGGTGACACGAAGGCTTCCCTGACGATCTCCGTACAGCGTGGCCAGGACCCGGAGTCGATCAAGCTGAACGCCGACCGGATCCTCGCCCAGGACCCCGCTGAGATGCTCGTCCCGGTGGGCCGCGGATGGCCCGCCCTGGTCTCCGCGGGCAGTGGCGCCGAACCTTACGCCACCGCCTTCCTGCCCTGCGGGAAGGGGACGAGCGACGACCTGGTGCTGAGCCTGACCGCCACCCGGGCCACCTCGACCGGCAGCGTGCAGGAGCGACGAGACGGCATGACCGTCCTGGTCACCCGGGCCCTGAAACAGGCTGCCAAGAACCAAGGGTGTCCCATGCCCGACGCCGACACGGTGCACAGCGCACCCTCCGGCGCGTTCGAGGAGCTGAAGCAGGCCGGCACGGCTACCGGCACATGCACGGGCATCAACGCTTCCGCCTACGAAGCTGAGGCAGACGGCGCGTCGCCGATCGAGCAGTGCCTACTGGCCGACGCGCCGGGCAAACCGACCTTCCGCGTCGCCGCCTATTACGGCCCTTACACCAACGCCCCACGCCATAACCCCCAGCGCAACCCGTACGACTATGTCGGCGCCAGCGGCACCAACGACGGCAAGGCCTGGACCACCGCGTCATGCCCCACCGGCACGGCGCTGTACACGCTGGAACCCCTCAACTCCCACGCCACGGCCGACGCCTCAGAGCGCCAGGCGCTCCTGTCCTTCGCCGCGCAGTCAGCCAAGCGGCACGGCTGCAGCAGTCCCAACCAAACGAGCAACAAGTAGTCAGGAGAACCGCGCACTTCCATGCCAGGCCGTTACTGGTTTTGATCGAGTGTGCGGCAAAGGTGGTTCACATTTCGTGCGCGGTCCCACCCTACGGCGACGAGATGTGCGCTCTGGTAAGGACGTTGAACACCAGCCACCAACCTCCTGTTACACTCTGTTGCCGAGCAAATACCCCCGAAAGTCTGCCGTGTGCCCTGTACGGCACAACCGGCGGTACACGAGGGGGATCGTGGAGGGGCGCGACGCGCGAGGGCACTACGAGGAGTTGGCGGCCGAGTACGACGAGCACTGGGTCTACGGTCCGGACTACATTCCCTGGATGTCCGGCCGGATGACGGAGGTACTGCGGCTTGGCCCCACGGACCGGATCGCCGACATCGGCTCGGGTACGGGCTTGTTCGCCAGGGAAGTGGCGAAGCAGCTTCAGCCCCGTCATCCCATTCTGTGCGTTGATCCGTCCGAAGCGATGCTCGGGCAGCTCAGGACGCCGCCTCCGGCCGCCTTGACGCCAATCGTTGCTTCTGCCGAGGACATCGCCGAAGGACGTACGCACCTGCCGTACGAGCAGCTCGATGTGATGTGGCTGAAGGAGTCGGTGCATCACGTGGCCGATCCGGCGCACACGCTTCGCGGCCTCGTCGACCGGCTGGCGCCCAGTGGTCGGCTGCTGGTGGTGATGCTCCCGGCCACCATCCAGTACCCGCTGTTCGAGGCGGCCCTCGCGCGCTTCGAGGAGCGGCATCCGGATCACGGCCCCACCTTGGACGCCAAGCAGGTCATGGAGATGACGAAGCAGATTTCCAAGAGCGAGCATTCCTATGGCCTGCTACATGAAGGAATGAACTACGTCATTATGGACGAAATCCACGACCGCCCCAGAAAGCCAGAGGGCACCTTGACTTCGTCCGGCTATGCGGTCGGGTTTATGGAGGAAGCTCGGTACAACGCGCTCAAGGGAGACCAGCACGACTACACCTGGGACAAGGCGTGGAGCTACCACACCTCTGGGGCGCTACTCAACTTCATCCCGGTGGTGGCGATATCACCCAGCGTGGAGCCGACGTGGTCGCAAGCGCCTGGATCATGGACGAACAACAGCACCAGGCTGACAAGCTGACCAGCGATAGTTGGGCGACATATGACCTTCGCAGGAACCAGCTCAACTCCATCGCGCAGCAGTGGTACACCGTCAACTCTGACTGGGCTTCGAGCCCAAACCACCCTGGATACCCCTAGGATGACGGCGTGTACAAGCAGATAGCAGCGGCGGCCAACGACGGCAACAAATTGGCAGACGGTACAGCAGGAGACCAGTAGTGAAGAGAATAGGACAAGGGGTTGCGGCCCTCCTGTGTGCAGCTACGGCGGGGATGGCGGCAGGTTGCAGCAGTGGCAAACTTGCCATTCCGGATAAATTATGTCGCGTGCCTGTTGAGAAATCCTCCTTGTCGCCACTGATCCCAGATGGAGATCGCCTCAAACAAAAGTATGAGGATTTGGAATCACGTCCGGGAGCGAGTTGCATTATGAGTGTGGATGGTCATTCCGTCTTGGCCGTCAATCTATTGCGCTGGGATCGAGCCCCGGATCCGGTGGACTGGAACAAAGTGGGTTCCCCATACAAGCATGCCGCTAGGCGAAAGATCTCGTTCCCGGGCTATGCGTCGATCGGAAGCAGCCATGCCATAGTCCAGGCGACGTGTAACACGCGCACTGCCTACATGTCGTTCGTAGTCGATTTTTTCGGTGATCGCGTTGAGAACACTTCGACCGGCTACAAGAAGCTGCAGCGATTTATCGATGACTTCGTACCTCAGGAAACGAAGAAGTTCGACTGCACCAAGTAGCTCGTGTACCTTTGTGCGACATGTGGATTTCGCCAGGAGGTTCGGAGGCCCCGTAGTACGAGCGAATGGTTCCTGCGGGAAAGTGAGAGGGGGAATGAGTCAATGTTCTTCGTGATGATCGGAATCATTTTCTTCGCGTTTGGGATTCTCTTCGCGACGAACGTCGGCGGGGCTGCTGAACGCGCCTTTCGCGTCTTCACTCAAACAAACCCGACGGCCGGAACCGCCACACCGAAAAGGTTGCGCTTCGTGGGCGGTTTTTGGATACCTCTGGGGGCATTCTTCATCGCTGTTGGCTTCTTCAGATGACACGCCTTGGTGGACTTCGGTGATACCAGATCATACGGCGGAGATCGTGACCCGAGGAATCCCGTGAAGCTGCACAACCTGACGTGGATTGGCCTGCTGCTGACCGTGGTGCTTGCTGTTACGGCTTGCGGAGCACAGCAGGAAGGAGACGGCGCCGCAACGCCGAAACAGAGCACGATAAACGAGCAACAGGCAATCAAGCGTGCCAAGAAAATCATTCAGCAGGCGGTGGACGACATGTCGCCCAAGCCGAAACTCGAGCAGGTGGGCGCCGCGCCGGTGGGAGCCTGTATCGCCCGGGACGACGGCGGCTCGGATGATCGGTTGCAGGTCAGCCTCGCCTACAAGCTGACTGGAGTGCCGGGTAGCAAAGCCAAGTCGCTTGTGCGGCAGGGCTTCGGCGTAGTCGCGTGACGTCCGTTTCGTGATCATCCGAGGCCGAGGAGTGCGAGGGGGCGGCGAGGGTCACGGGCATTACGGCGGAGGCCGGCCGCGATGTTCTTCACTCCGGCCGTGCGGAGGACTCCGATGGCGAGGTTGCGCCAGGTGGCCATCGCGCGGGGCGCGTTGCCCGTCCGCAGCTGAGAGGCGTCCTCGGCGAAGGTGGTGTCGCGGACATGGTGCAGGGCCTCGATCTTCCAGTGGTCGCGGACGAGTTCGGTGAGCTGGGCCGCGGTGACCTGCTCGGCGGTCAGGCTGGTGACGGCGTAGACCGTCTTGACGGTGGTCTTGCCCGTCGTGCGGTCAGTTCGCCGGCGCTTGATCTGGACGGCCTGGCGGGCCCCCGGGGAAGAGGAGGCTGTTCACGGTGGCGGCCTTGATACGGCGGATCTCCGAGCGGCCGTGGTCGATGCCCCGGGTGCGTCCCTGAAGCGGGATTTCCTTCCAGGGAAGGGACTTGAGCTGGTGGCGCAGCTTCTTCTGGTTGCCCTTGACGATCACGATGTAGTGGGCGCCCCGGCCGAGGAGGAGGGGAGCGTCGCCACCCCGCTCACAGTGACCGCCTCAGGAGAAGTCTGCTGCGGTGATGCCGTCGGGGTGTCCGAACGGCCACTCCACCAGCTCGATCCGGTAACCGTCCGGGTCCGTGAGCCACGACGTCTTCGGGCCGTGAGGGCCGCCCGGATACTGGACAGGCTCCGGCTCCAGACCGGCTTCGGCCAGCGTCTTCAGGGTGACAGTCAGCGTGTCCACCTGGATCGCGAGGTGGTCGATTCCGCTGCCCACGTCGACGCGTCCATCGGCGGGACGATGGACCAGTTCGAGCGAGGCCGCCAGTTCGCCGGGGAACTTGAGGATCACGAGCCGGCTCCCGTCACCGACCTCGACCCTGCCCAGCTCGACGTAGCCCAAGGCGGTGTAGAAACCGAGCGAGCGATCCAGATCGGTGACGCGGTAGGCGACGAAGAGCGTCTTCATGCGGCCTCCCCGGGTCGGCGCACCCGGTAGCGGAGGTGCGTGACGTCTCGATCCTCGAGCCGTCGGACGAGGTCGAGTTCGATGTGATCACCACCGAGGTGGTCGAACAGTCGTCGACCGTCCCCGAGGAGGACCTGCACCAGGTGGATCTCCATCTCGTCCATCTGCCCGGCTCGGAGAAGCGCTTGGGCCGCCCCCGCCCCATGGACCATGACCGGCCGGTCCCCGGCGGCGGCGCGAGCCTGACGGGCGCAGTCCTCGACGTCGGTGACGAAACGCGCGTGGCCGGGTGGCACGTCCCCGTCGTCCACCTGGTGGGTGAGGACGAGGATCGGCACGCCGTTGTGATGGTCGCCCTGCCAGCGCCCCGCGAGTTCGAAGGTCCGTCGGCCGGAAATCACCGCGCCGGTCGCCAGTGCTTCGCGGTACACCTGGCCGCTCGGACCGTCGGATTCCCGATCGTCGAGCCAGTTGAAAAGCCGTCCGCCGTCGCGTCCGAGCTCCTGACCTGGCCGATCGCCTGCCCCGGCGATGTAGCCGTCGAGCGACATCGACATGTACAGCCGAATCGGATTGTGCATCCTGGCCTCCATCTCTCCTCCATGACACCGGGACTCGCCGCTTCCTGATCCGCCGACGGGGCGGGCATGTCACAAGGAAGACTTCAGGCAACCGGCAAACTCATCGGCCTGACGCGCCGGCCCTGCTGCCCAGGGCGGCGCGCGGGGCTGGGGAGTTGCAGTCAAGATCTGTGGATGAATCGAGGTCGTTCAGGCTGCGTGGCTCTCGGAGCGTTCGACGAGGTGGCCGCGCTCGAAGCGGGCTCCGGCGCGGACGAGGGCGACGAGGTTGGCCGCCCCGCACTTGTTCCCGGCTCGCCGGTGTGGCAGCGACGCCACGGCGTCCCGAGTCGGAACTTCGTTGAAGAAGCCTGAGGCAATCATCCGAGCTCTGCCTTCAGGCCTGGGACAACAGGGTGGCGTCAGAAGTCTGTCAATCTGGTTCGGGGAGGGTTCGGGGTAGTCCGAAGCGCGTCATGACGTTGGCGTTGAAGCCGGTGATGGCGGTGATGTGGTCGCCGGCGGTGGTGATGACCAAGAGGGCGTAGGCGCGGTAGACACAGGCGTGGGGGTCTGCCAGGTACAAGCCGAGGGCGGGCTGGCCGTTGGCGCGGGTGGGTACCACGCGGTAGGTGCGACCGGGGCGGAAGGTGGAGGCGGTGAAGAAGCGCTGGGCTGATTCGACGCCGCGGTATTCCAGCATGGCCGGGGGCATGGAGAGTCTCACGTCGGTGACGAGCAGTTTGATCAGGGCGTCCAGGTCGGCGCGTTCCAAGGCGTCGGTGAGTCGGGCGACGAGCCGGTGTTCGGCGGCGGTGTCGGGTTGGCGTGCAGGCCTGCGGCTGCCGGTGCCGCTGCTGCCGGTACTGCTGGAGTCGGTGCTGCTGGATTCGGCGAGGTGGCTGTCGACGGTGGCGCGAGCGCGTTTGAGGGCGCTGCTCACGGCTTCCTGGGTGGTGTCGAGCATCTGGGCGACTTCGGCGGCGTGGTAGCCCAGGACGTCGCGGAGGACGAGCGAGGCGCGTTGGCGTGGGGGCAGCAGTTGCAGGGCTGTGATGAAGGCCAGGGAGATGGCCTCGGTGGTCTCGTAGCGGGCCTCGGGTCCGGGGCGCTGGTCGACGAGGTGGTCGAGCAGGACGTCGGGGTAGGGCTCCAACCAGGGCGGGGCGTCGCCGGCGCCGGTGGGGTTCGGGCAGGGTGGCCTCGGGTAGCGGCGGGCCGATGCGGGCGCGTCGGCTGCCGGCGCGCAACATGCTCAGGCACCGATTGGTCGCGATCTGATACAGCCAGGTCCGCAGCGAGGACCGTTGGCCGAAGTCGCCCAGGCTACGCCAGGCGGACACGAGGGTCTCCTGGAGTGCGTCCTCGGCGTCCTGCAGGGATCCCAGGATGCGGTAGCAGTGCACCTGCAACTCGTGGGAGTGGCCCTGGACCAGGTCGCGGAACGCGTTGTGGTCGCCGGCCCGAGCCCGAGCGATCAGGTCCGTCGTGTCCGTCTGCATCGGCATGCATCCTCGCTCTTCTTCTCTCCGCGGGGCGCGTTCGGCTCGCTCAAAGATAAGGACGCCGCCGGGCCCGCGAATTGGGCGGTGTCTGCGCGCCCAATTCGCGGCCGTGCCGGCGTCTACCCGGTTGGAGGCGGCCCCGGTCCGGGGCGCGCCCCGGATACAGAAGAGGACCAAGGATCATGGCCAAGTACGTTTTCTCCTTCCGTGTGCCCTCCGACTACGCGCCCCACGCCGGGACGGCGGCCGAGTGGCAGGCCTGGTTCGCCGGGCTGGGCTCGGCCCTGGTGGACGTCGGCAACGCGGTGACCGGGTACGCCTCGCTCGGCGAGGTCGGCGGCAGCGGCTCCCGGATGGTCGCCTACTCGGTGGTGTCCGCCGAGGACATGGACTCCGCGCTCGCGCTGGCCAAGGACTGCCCGGTGCTGCGGGTCGGCGGCGGGGTCGAGGTCGGCCCCGTGATGGAAGCCGCCGGGTCGTGAGCGACGCCATGACCGCATCGACGGCGCCGCCGCAGGGGTCGTTCCTGGCGACCGGGCGCGGCAAGGTCACGCTGGCGCTGCTGTGCGCGGTGACGTTCCTGGACGTCGTGGACGGCTCGATCGTGAACGTCGCGCTGCCGACCATCCGTACCCATCTGGGGTTCTCGGTGCAGAACCTGCAGTGGGTGGTCAGCGGCTATCTGATCACCTATGGCGGGTTCCTGCTGCTGGGCGGTCGGGCCGGGGACCTGCTGGGGCGGCGGCGGCTGCTGATCGCCGGGACCGCGCTGTTCGCGGCCTCCTCGCTGGCCTGCGGGTTGGCCGACAGCCAGGGGCTGCTGGTCGGCGCCCGGCTCGCCCAGGGCTTCGGGGCGGCGATGATGTCCCCGGCCGCGCTGTCCATCCTGACCACCACCTTCCAGGACTCCGACCGGCACAAGGCGCTGGGCGTGTGGGCCGGGATCAGTGGGCTGGCCGCCACGGTCGGGGTGTTCTTCGGCGGGCTGCTCACCCAGGACCTCGGCTGGCGGTGGGTGTTCTTCGTGAACCTCCCGCTGTGCGCGTTGGTGCTGCTCGGGGTCTTCCGGATCCTGAAGGCCGATCACGGCCGGTCGGTGCCGGGCGGTTTCGACACGGTCGGCGCGGTGCTTGTGACCGCGAGCATGCTGCTGCTGATCTTCACCTTGGTGAAGGCCCCGGACGAGGGCTGGGGTGCGGGACGCACCATCGGTGGGCTGGCCGCGTCGGCGGTGCTGATGGCCGCGTTCGGGGTCAATGAGCAGCGGCGCACCCATCCGCTGGTCCCGCTGTCGATCTTCCGGATCAAGGGCCTGGCCGCGGCCGATGCCACCCAGGTGATCGCGTGGGCCGGGTTCTACTCGATGTTCTTCTTCGTCACGCTGTACATGCAGAACGTCCTGGGCTACTCACAACTGCGGACCGGGGTCTTTTATCTGCCGGTGACCGTCGGCATCGGGTTCGGCTCGACCGTGGCGACGAAGATGTTCGTCCGGACCGGTACCCGTCCGATCATCGTCTCCGGTGCCCTGCTCGCTGCCGGTGGCATCCTGTGGCTCTCCCGCATCCCGGTGGACGGCACCTATCTCGGCAACCTGCTCGCCCCGCTGGTGGTCATGGCGGCCGGGCTGGGGCTGTTGTATGCCGGTGTGCAGACGGCCGCGAACGCGGGCGTGCCGGAGGATCAGGCCGGATTGGCCGCGGCCCTGATCACCGCCTCTTTCCAGCTCGGGTCAGCGATCGGCCTGGCGGTGTTCAGCGGGATCGCGACCAGCCGCACCAGCCAGCTGCTGGCCGCCCACACCCCGCTCCCGGAGGCACTCACCGCCGGATTCCAGCGGGCCCTGCTCGTCAGCGCCCTCTGCCTCGTGGCAGCCGGAGCCATCGCGCTGCGCGCCTCCAACACCCGCGGCGAACCCGCCGCCACACCAGAGACCCAACACAACCTGGAACGCTCCTACGACCCCGCATGACACAGCACAACGAAATCCCGGGATGGCGTTCAACGCCATCCCGGGATTCCCTTGATCAAGCCTCGGACGGCCCCGTTCGTGAAAGCGCTAGGCTAAACAGCACGCGAAGCACGGTGGGTGTTGAGGGGGCGTTGCCGATGGTTACGCCGACCCACCACAAGATCAATTATCAGACACGGCGGTGTGCCGTCTCATGGGGTTGGTGTCGCCTCAGCGGCGAGGCTCGCACCCGGCCGTACCACGTACGGGCCTGCGGCGCGCTTCGTTCTGAGACGCTTCCCACGGTGCGTCAGTGTGTGCTCACCCGCTCGATGCCGGAGGTCCAGCGACGGGGGGCTGGGGCGCAGAGCGCCGTGTCTCCGCCCATTCGCCGACCTCAGACCGAACCAGCTCCTCGGTTCTCGATGCCAGCACGGCCGAGGAGTCCGCGCCGTCGTACGGGGCCGAACCACAGCTCCATTTGACGAGCTCGCCCTGGAGAGCCATCAGCATGGAGTTCGCCCGTACCCAGTTCTCACCCCACCGGAATAGCTGCCGGAGCCCCGCCGAGACCACCACCAACGCACCGAGAATTCCTGTCACCGTGACAGAGGCACCGGCCGCCGCACACGCCGGTATAGACGCGGACAACAGCAGCAGCACGGCCTCCGAAAGGTAGTGGCCGAGCCGCTGCCGCCGCTTATGCCACTCGTACCACGTCATGCGTTCCCGCACGTTGGGCGGGAGTTCGACCCCATCCGACCCCCGCAACTCCGTCCACCAGAAGCTCGCTTCACCTGCGTCGCCTGTCACGCGCGCGACCCTACGGCATGGTGTCCCGCGCCGTCCGGGGCGTGCCGCACCACGTGCCAGTCGCAGCAGCCTCTTCCGGTGGAGCCCGGCTGTATGTCGCAAGCTCCCTCCACGGCGGCCGCGAAGGACGGCCCAGTCCTGGCATTGGGGGCTTTCCCCAGTGGCGGCGGGAAAGCGGCTGCGTAGGATCGCGGTGACTGATCACCGATTCAACTCGCTTCACACGGGGGACTTTCATGCAACGCCCACAGACGCGCATTCTTACAGCGGCGACTTTGGCTGCTCTCACAGTCAGCGGGCTGTCCTCGTGCTCGGCCCTCAGCCAGAAGACCTTCGAGGACGACGCCAAGGTGCCTCAGAGCATCGCCTCAATCCGTCTCGACAACAGGAACGGAGATGTGAAGGTAGACGCTTCGGCCGACGCCTCCACGATCTCCGTGCACCGCAAGGTCAACTACCGCGGTGACAAGCCGAGTGGCACGTCCTTCCGCATCAGGAACGGCGTCCTGGTGCTGTCCGGCTGCGGCAAGAACTGCGGCGTCGACTACATCGTCAAAGTGCCCGCCGGCCTTCCGGTAACGGGAGGCACGTCCAACGGTGGCCTCACACTGACCGATGTCGGCACGGTCGATGTACACACAAGCAACGGTGAGATCGCGGTGACCAACGCCACGGGCCCTGTGAAGCTACGCACGTCCAACGGTGACATCGACGTCAAGGACGTCAAGGGCAGCGGCATCGACACGCAGACATCGAACGGCGAGGTGACGATCCAGACGGCCACCCCGCAGAACATCAAAGCTCGCACGACCAGCGGCAACCTCACGGTCACCACACCACCTGCCAAGTACCAGATCTCGGCGAACGACTCCCAGGGAGACAAGAACGTAGCGTTCAAGAACGACCCGTCAGGCACGTACCGCCTGGATCTGTCGACAACGAGCGGTGACTTGACTGTGAAGTCGGCGGCCTAGTCTGTGACCGGATAAGGCCGCCCGGCCACTTCGAGCAGGAACCCACGCGTCAACCGCTGACGGACGATCTACTCCGTGGACTGCCGCCCACGACCAGCGTGAGCACTCCAGAAGGCCTTCACACCAGCCCTATGCCCCGCAACTTCAAGTTGGCGGAGGCTCAGTGTGCGCGCACCAGACCGAGCGCGGTCTTGTGCGCGTGGTCGAGCCGCTGACGCCGTACCTTGCCATGCAGTTCGGCGGCCTTCTCCACCGCGCGCCGGTGGCTGGCGGTGCGGTCCTTCGCCTTGCGGCGCGGGAACCGGGACAGGACCTGCTGCGCTGCCTGGAGCTTCGCGGCGGCCCGGCGGCCATGGCGCGGGCTGGGCACAACCCGCCATGGGAGTCGGCGAGGAAGTTCGCGATGCCCAGGTCGATCCCGACCACGGAGCCGGTCGCGGGCAGCGGCTCCGGCTGGTCCTGCTCGGTGGTGAGCACCACAAACCACTTACGGCCCTCGCGCTTGACCGACACGGTCTTGACCCGGCCGGCCACGGCGCGGTGCCGGTTGACCTTCACGTGGCCGACGCCCTGGAAGCGGACGCGGGTAACGGGGTCGTGCGGGGTGGAGTCCCACCGGCAGCCGTCCCCGTCCTTGGGGAAGTCCACCGTGTCGAACCAGGTCACCCCACGGAAACGCGGGTAGCCCGGGCGTCTCGCCGGACGTGACCCGGCGGAAGAACGCGGCGAACGCCTTGTCGAGACGGCGCAAGGTGGCCTGCTGCGAGGAGAACGACCAGCGGCCCTGACGCTC